>PUNP01000274.1 GCA_003551785.1 Candidatus Brocadiaceae bacterium
GTGGAAGGGTTTGTCATTGAAGACTTCACAAAATCCGGCATCGAAGTGCGAGGCAGTAATGCCTATGTTTTCGATAACGAAATAGAAGGCAATGGCGTAGAATCCGCCGGTATCGTGATTGACGGCAGTCTGGAGCCGGAAGGCGTACAGGATGCAGTTATCAGCTCCAACGATATCGAAAAAGCAAAAACTGGCATTATGGTCCGTGGAAACGTCGTTGACGCTTTTATCCTGAATAACAAGATAACCGGCAACGAAGTTGGGATAGCAGGGGAAGAAAAAGAGGGGCATTGGCCCACAAACACGCGTGCGGTGAATAACAACATTTACGGCAATATGCTTGACAATGCCGATCTCGGGGGTACGGGGGTCGAATGGGCGGAAAATGTAGATGCCCCCAAAAGACTTCGTGCGACTTTGAACTGGTGGGGCGATGACAGCGGTCCCTATAATGAAACCGAAAACGACACAGGGCTTGGAGATGCTGTCTCGGGCGACGTGGACTTCAGACCCTGGCTTAAATCTGAAACAAGCGGCGTCGGACGCGGCGTTTTCGCCGTCGGCGACGTTCCGGTCAGGGACATTCCCGGCGGTATAGGTATCGCGACGGGAGCCGGCGATGCAGGCGAGGTCTTCGCTGCCGCGGTGGATACTCTGCCCGCCGGCGTGCCCGCGCGTCCCGGAGCGGTTTCCTATGCGAATATTCTTGTTAATTCTATCGACAGAGACGACGGTCTGATCACCGGCTTGACTGTTGAATTGGGTTATAAGGAACCCATACACAAAGTTGTCTACTGGTTCGACGGACAGGAGTGGAGGGAATGTTCGGAAGGTATTGTTGAGTGGGACCCGCCCGGGGAGCAAAACCCTTTCGAAACGGGAGGCTATGACGGATTTGTTCGGATCGTGATTGACAGCGAAGAAAACACCCGGCCCTGGCTCGGAGATTTCAGCGGCAGAATATTGGCTCTGGACAGCGATGAACCAGAAGAAGTGGAGGAGAGGAAAAAAAGGAGCAGCAGCCGGAGCTGGTATGAATGTTTTATCGCCACTGCGGCCTACGGCACGCCGCAGGCCCCCGAGCTGGATTCGCTGCGCGCACTGCGTGATCAGGTACTTCTTACCGCCTCAGCCGGCCGTTCGGCGGCAGACGCTTACTACAAATTCAGCCCGCCTGTCGCGCAGCTCATAGGCAGAAGCGATACGGCATGCGCTGTTGTCCGCCAAATACTCCGACCCGTAGTGCACTTCAGCCGAAATGTGAATCAGAAAATACAGTAATTTACCGGTCAGCATATAAATGAGTTCAAGGTTTCTGGAGTGAGCAGAAATTGCTGTGAGAATTGACGCTCTACCGCGCCCCGTTCGGGGCGCCCATCATGGAGGCACCCGAAATCCCCGGGTTGAAAACCCGGGGCTACCGAACATCGCCTCTGTCGAGGCGGGGTTTACCGAAATATGCAACAAAACGCGCCTACATCTTTCAGTGCAAGCTTAATGGTTACATTTCAGGGGCGAAAACGGAGATATTGCCCCGGACGGGGCAAAGTACGGTAGCCTCGGGTTTTAACCCGAGGTGATGATTCACCCTTATTTTTGCGCCCTGAAAGGGCGCGGTAGACCGTTACGTATTGGCTATTGTGCCCTTTTGGGCCGTAAATCTTCAGTGAACTCCGTTCAGATTGTGAACTATGCAGCAATGCCAGAAATCGGGATCTCTATCGGGATCGGGATCGGTAAAATGGTTTATAGGGCATTATAGGATAACGAGAAAGGGGTGGAATATGGCCAGGGAAAAGCTTTCCGGGGCTGTTCATTTGACGCGAAAAGAGACATTTGATCAAGAATATATACTTGATTGAAAGGTCAAATTTTAGTATCTTAATATCAGTGGCCAACGTGGTTCACTGAATACATATAATGCTCGAACAATTAATACCATATGAACTCAATAGAAGTAAATAACGCTAAGTCGATACAAGAGGCGATAAACACGCTCCATGAACAAGGCGGCGGGCGAGTAAGTTTCAGCCCTGGCACCTATGAATGCGGCACCATCTATCTCCGTAGCAATATTGAACTTCACATCCCTGCTGGGGTAAGGCTGTTGGGGCATTCAAACCACGAGCAATATGACGATTTTTCGAAACCAGAGACTGTCAGTCCAGAGGAAAGCCAGAAATGCTTGATTGCATGCGCAAACGCGCAGAACATCAGCATTACCGGATGCGGAGAAATTAATGGAAATGGACCCGAATTCTATGATTGCAATGTACCTGAAGGCAAATTTTACAGGAAACCAAATCATCCAAGACCCCGAATGATTCAATTCTTCAATTGCACAAATATCACATTTAAAGACATCTCTCTCATTGACTCTCCTGGTTGGACCTGCTGGCTTATTGGCTGCAAGAATGTTTCAATTGACAGAATCAAGATCCGCGGCGATCAGCAAATGATTAATAACGACGGCATTGATATCGACGGCTGTTCAGATGTCAAAATCTCGAATTCTTCTTTCCAGACAGGCGACGACTGTCTTGTTCTTCGCGCAATACGCAGGGACTCAACCAGTCATTTTGTTTGCGAAAATGTACTTGTGGACAACTGCACCCTGGACAGTAGATGTCAGGGGGTCAGACTGGGTTGTCCCAGCGATGACACCATAAAGAACTGCGCATTCAGGAACATCATTTTTAATGGCGCCGGCGCAGGCATCAACTGCAACAACCCCCATCGGTATTTACGCAAGGATTGCACAGGCTATATGTCCATCAGTAACATCGTATTCAGCAATTGGCAGGTTACATCAGCCAAGTCACCTATTTCTATCAATGTAGAAGATGGACTTGAATTGCGAGCTATCAAAGATATTTCTTTCGAGAATTTCTTTATACATTCCAAAAAGCCAATAGAGCTTATTGGAACAGCCAATATTCATCTTAATAACATATCTTTTCGAAATATACGTGGTACAATTGAAAGTGATTCGCCAATTCAAGCCAAGTTCGTTAACAAGCTGTCTTTCAACGATGTCGATTTGTCTGCTAAAACGGGGACATCATCACCGTTTGTTCGAATGGAAAGCAATTCCTGGGAATCGAAATTTTGACAACAAACAGTTCATATCGCCTCTGGTACTGACGATTGTGACCAGTAAACAAATGACGAAACAGAATAGATTTCGAACAAAAGCATAGAGAGGCCTGACTACAGCCTCTCATGGTAAGTCCTCAGTGAACCCCGTTGCCCATCAGGACATTTTAACGCAAAGACGCCAAGGTGCAAAGAAAATAAGCGGTAACGGGTTCTGATGGGTTTGATTTTCTTTGGATTTGCGAAAGGGGTAGCGCCTCCTGTTCAAGCCTGCCGGGAATGTCTCGGAGAAGCGTAAACCAGATGGCGGAATCCACTGGACATTGGTTACCGCAGTCAAAATTATAGATGTGGAGGATTATCATGGCGACTGACAACATCATAAATGAATACGCTCCTGATGCGGTTTCCCCGCCAGGCGAAACCCTGAAAGAGCTTTTACAGGAACGAGAGATGTCTCAGGCTGAATTGGCCAGACGAACCGGGGCAACGCTGCTCATTTGCAATAATATCTAACATAACAACAAGTTACGATCAACGAAAAAACAGCAGCGACCTCTATAGTGCCCGTCTTGAACAGGTTTTATGATTCTGACGAACGGATTTTAAAAAAGCATCCAGATTTAAATTCCAAGGCATATTATTCTTTTCGATACAGCTTAATCCATTATTTGCTTAGCTGTTTCAATAGTTTGTCGTAATCTGAATGCGATCCGATCCAGAACCAGACCATTACGCTGTCCTTTTGGATACCTACTGCCCGGTAGTCCCGTGTGATACGGACCGCGTAAATCGGCAGGCCTGAATGAACTCTTTTAAAATTTAATCCGGAATGGAAAGGGTTCTGTTCGAACCTTCTGTAGGCTTCTTTAGCGCGCCGCTGAATATCGCCCGGCAGCTCCCCAAACATCTCCCGTAAATTTTTTGTAGTTTGCGAGATCATAGCTGGTTGGAATCAAGAGGGGCAGTATCTCCCCTTTCATATTCCTCCAGCGCTTCCCCTGCCATCCTGCTCAGCTCATTTTCCGATTCAGCAAAAGATTTCTGCCATTTTTTTTCGGCAATAATTTCCTCGATCAGCCACTGGCCCAGGGCATTTTGCTCTGTTTCCGGCAACTGATTTGCCTTTTCAAACGCTTTATTGAGAAGCTGTGTCATGGTATATCCTCCGTAGAAAGCTTTTTCTCTTTTTTTATTATCGCCGATAATTCCGGCCGTTGCAAACATAACCTCCGTTGTGTAATTAAGCGGCTGCATATCCCTTTATCTTTCCCCTCATCTTAATATGGATCGATTTCTGCCTGTTTATAACACTGCAAATCTGTTTATGCCGGGTTTTTACGCGAATTCCCCAGGGTTGTAACCTTTCCCCATCAGGAATCGAAAATCAGGACGCCACACGCCGAGCATTTTCCGTTAGAAAAATCACCGCAAACTGATGATTAAACGGAGGCAACTATTATGAAAAGACTGTATTACTATACGCTTCTTTTAGCAGCATTCGCTTTCTGCATTTTGCTTGCATCCTGTATGTCTGCTGAATATACTTTCGAAACCCTTGCAGGCAATCCGGTAAGAGGATATGAAGACGGCAAAGGATGCGAGGCTCGGTTTACTCGCCCGCAGGGCATTGCAGTTGGAGAATTATATTCCCTCTCTTAACTATTCAAAAACAATAGACACTTTTCCGGTATGCCCCCGGTCGGCGATTTCATAAGCCTGAGCGGCCTCCCGGAGCGGGAATTGGGGCCCGGAGGTTATATCGGGATGCAGGCGCTTACTCGCTAAAAAGCCGGCCAGGTCAGCCAGATGGCGCCTTGAGGTCACCCATGACCCGTAAAGCGTAATTTGCGGATGGATGAGGTGCTGAGAAACGTCGAATTCCACTTTTCCCCCCTCTCCCACATAACCGCATCGCCCCCACTGCCGCGTGCCTCTGAGCGCCAGCAGCCGTGCCGATGCAGCACCTGAGCAGTCGATGCTCACCTCACATCCGCGACCGTCGGTAAGCCTCAACACCTTATCAAGCGCCTCCTCATCCGAAGCTAAGGTATGATCTACAAGCGGAACATCGTCATCAAATTCCAGATTTCCCGCGAAATCCAGGCGCTGCTCGTCGATTTCCACACCGATCACCTGCGCTGCCCCCAGCGCTTTACCCAGCTGAGCGGCGGCAAGCCCTACCGGTCCGAGACCGGTGATCAGCAGACGATCGCGCCCGCTCAGCCGCATCCTCGTCAGACACTCCCAGACGGTACCATAGCCGCAGGCTAAAAACGCACCGTCAACATAAGTGAGTTCATCAGGCAGAGCAATGCAATCCTGCTCTTCAGCAAGCAAAAAAGGCGCATGCCCCCCGTTGCGCTGCCAGCCGTAAGCAGCCCGGATCTCACTGCGACAGCTTATCTGGTATCCATCCATGCAATCTTCACAGCATCCGCAGCCGGAGATATGGTACACCGTTACCCGTTCACCTTCTCGTCTCACCCGACATCCCGGGCCGAGCTTCACTATCCGCCCGCACGGCTCATGACCGGCAACAACGCCCTGATAGGCCTCGGGCCCCTTTCCCAAATGCTCACGATAAATGGCCCTGATGTCGCTTCCGCAGATGGAAGATGCTTTCATCTCAATAAGTACCTGCCGCGGCCCCGGCTCCGGCACCTCAAACTCAGTGAATTCGACTGTGCTTGTGCCCGGCAGCACCGCACCCCGCATTATTTTTTCATTTCCCATAATCTACTCTCATTACTTTAAAACCGAGGATTTTTTTATATTATACCCGCACAAAAGAGAAATCCCATAGCTAAAATTGATATATTAATGGCGGTTATTGACTTCATACGCTTCTTCCGACATGCTTTCTATGTTCCAATTTATACCATTTTTCCAACAAATAAACAATCGCCCTCTAAAGAAAATACGATTCACTCCCGCGTTCCCAGCGCTTTCAATATATTGGTCCCGGCCGCTTTGCGCAGGCAGATCAGCCTCGCAATCAGCACGAAGATAAAAAGCAGTGCCCCCACCTGAACATAGGAATAGGTACCGATCTCTGTAGGAACGCGAAAGACTTCGGAATCAAAAGCGTAGGATATCCACCGGGGTATCAACCGGCTGAGAGGCATGCCGACAGCCAGCCCCAGAATACCCATCGGTATGATGTCGGCGGTCACCATGTCGGACGCCTCCTCCGGCGTCCAGCCGATCGCCAATAAGGAAGCTATCTCGCGCTCCCTTTCCGAAATGTTGATCGCCGAGGTGCTGTAGATCACAGAAAACGAGATGATGGCCGCCATAAGTATAAGCAGCCCGGACATCATGACGACCCACTCGGAAAGCATTTCGTCAAACGACTGCACCAGCCTCTCGCTGGAGACGGCGCTGATGACCTCAGGACGGTCCTTGAGCGTTTCAATTATCCCCTGTTTATACTGATCGGCAACGGTCAGACGCGCACCGTTCACCATGTCCCCCTCCCGAAGCAGGCCGGCCAGGTAGCGCCTGTCAGCATAACCGGTCAGCCCAAAATACTCCTTCGAACGTCCGACGACTCGCACTGTATTGACAGGTTTATCTTTGACAAAAGCTTCGAGTTCAACCGTATCACCGACGGTCACGCCGAACTTATCCATCAGGAAATCCGGAAGGATCACACCTTCCCGCGGCACCGGGATTTTTCTGCCTTTATCATCGAAAATATTATGCAGCCGGCTGCCCGGAGCCAGTCCCATAATAGACAGGTTTTCGGTTTTCCAGTCGGTTCGCAGTTCAAAACCGACATTCAATATCCCTTCGGCGCGCACGACGCCGGGGAGTTTACTCAGTTCGGTGACCGCCCGGAGCGCGTTTTCGCGCCGAAACTCGACGCTTAAGTCCGAGTTGTCCACCTCCCCAAACTGGAAATGGATCATCATGTCCATCCAGGTGCCCGCCCACATACCCACCATGAGCAGCATTACCGATACGACGACCCCGAGAAGGGAGAGTATCGATCGGGTTTTGGCCCGAAGACATGTTCGGATAGTCGTGCGGGAAACAAGCCCCAGCCTGCTCCACAGCCAACCGATGCGCTCGATAAAAATACGGTGCGCGGAAGGTGGAGGTTTCGGTTTCATCGCCAGCGCAGGCTGGATATTGACGACTTTTATGACCGTGTACGAAACTCCGGCCAGACATGCGCCGGCTACAAGCAATACGGAAAGCAGGGAAAGATGCGGATAAAAGCGGTTCACCAGATCCGGAAAGCGGTAAAACTCCGCAAATTGCCGCAGCATCCAGCCCGTGATGAAAAAACCCAAAAATGTCCCGATCAACGTGCCTGTCACCGAAAGTATAACTCCGTAGCTGAGGTAGTGCGCTGCAACGGCCTTCTTGCTGTAACCGGTAGCTATCAGCGTTCCTATCTGTGCACGCTGCTGCTCAGTTATACGCGCCAGGAGGATATGCAGGATCAGCGCGGCAATGATCAGGAAAGCCAGGGGGATCGTCAGCGCCATGCCGCGTATCGACTTCAACTCTTCCCTCAGGATATAGTGAGAGACCTGATCCTCCCGGGTGTAGCAGACATGCACACCATACCTGTCCAGTCTCTTTTCAATCCTGTCGGCCACCTCTTCAGGGTCGGCATCCGGCGACAGCACGGCGGAAAGGTCGTTGAAAGCGCCGGTCATATCGAAAGCGCGCTCGGCGAATCTCTGCTGAACGAAAACAAGCCCGAAATTCCTGTCGTCCGGAAGAAACTGCTCGGCGGAGCGCAGCAGATACACGTATTCGGGGCTGTAAGCGGTGCCGACGATGGTCAGGGTCTCGCGCGCGCCGTCCAGCGTCGCCTCGAAAGTATCACCAACCTCCAGGTTGTTCTCCTCAATGAACCGCTGGTTGACAACAGCTTCGCGTTCATGGGTGAGGGGGAAATACGAACCACGTACGATATGGATATTGTTAATTATATCGCCGCCTTGCTCGGGCATCGAGATGATGCGACCGACGACGGCGTTGGGGTTACCCTCGACTTCGAGCGGAACATCCTCGACAATCCGGCCTCGCACATCAAGGACGCCGTCGATATCGGCTGCACGGCGAAGAGCGGTTTCCGGGGCGCGTTCCAACCGTGCGAACACATCGGCGAAACGGTATTCACGATAGAAAAGCTGTTTGGAATACTGCAGGTTCAAAAGCAGCGAATACATCCCTATAAACAGCGCGGTAGCACAAACGACAATGAGCGCGACCGAAAAAAACTGTCCGGGATGAAGCTTCATATCCCGCCATATTTTCTTATTCAGCGGTTTCATTGTGTCTTACCTTGACTTTATCCTCATTCAATAACGGTCTTTTTCATCACAGCGCTGCGTGCTAATAGAGTCCGGATGTCATTTTCATATCGCTCAATTATAGCCCGCCCACGTTCCGAACCACACCGAAGAGGAGCCCCTCCGATTTCCATTTCAAGGTAAGCATACCGGTCGGGTGTAGGGTTGACCGTATTACGCGGATCAGTTGTGGAGCGTGGAAGATCGCAACGGCCCAGTACCGGGATTTCGGCCTGAATGTCCAAATTCAAAAATTCTGATCTTTCCATGCGCACTTCTAGCATAATATCATCCCGCATAAGGCCCCCTTGCAATGTCCTTCAGAACCTCAGCATCTTCAAAAAACTGGTCGACTGTACCGTCTTTCACGAACTCAAGCATAGCGTAGATATCTCTCTGCACCGGTGAATTTTGGGCTTTTTCAAGGTACATTTTCCACGTATCTTTTGCCTCAGCTAAAGGAAGCTTTTCATTGGTTTCCTGGTCCCAGTTGAATACGTGCAGGCCGATGAGCCGCTCCAAGGCGGCATCCATATCGGCAAGACATACCTCCGGAGCCGTTTTATTGCGGGGCTGCCAATAGGTAAACAGATTTTCATGGCTGGTCAGTTGAAAAAATTTCTCGGCTGCTTCGGCGGTATCAGTGAGAGTTTTGGTGTGCCACTCCAACGCCAGCTTCATGCCGGCATTCTGCGCCTTTTCGGCACATTTACGGGCATCTTCCGCCACACCATCCCAAAATGAGCTATCAGCGTCCTGGGATGCCTTATTCCCGGCCCAAACACGAATCAAATCGGTTTGGAGCGCCTCGGCTGAGCAAACAACATCATCAAAAGTAAATTCGGTTGTCGCGTTTAAGCGATAATATGACCCGTAAGATGCCACATTAACACCAGCCTGGCGTGTTTTGCTACCCACACTTTTTGCCGTCTCAATATCGCCATGCGGGACATGCACATCCCCTCCCCATTCAATACCATCAAGTCCTGCCTGTGAAACGATATCAATAATTTCTTCCGTGCTCAAATTCCTGAACGTGATAGATACCAAGCCAGTCTTAAACATAAATTAACCTCCTTATTAAGTTGACGAATCTGTGATTATGTTGGAATACACTATGAAAAAGGGGACCTGTCGGCGCAGTACGGATAAATATCCCATTTCATGATTCAACTTAGTTCTTTACTGATTTCAAAACAATCATGATAACCACGGGGACAAGCCCCGTGGAGTCTCCTGTTGTTGACGTTGTGCTTTTCTGGTAGTCAGTCAAGCAAGCCACGGGCACAA
>PUNP01000014.1 GCA_003551785.1 Candidatus Brocadiaceae bacterium
GCTCAGCTATTATAGAATCAGACCAGTTCCCCCTGGACGAAGAAGTTAACTCCAATACTTTTTCAATCTCCGGCGGAGAAATCGCGTCTTGGGGACGCTTTTGACCCTCGCCACTTATGACGCGAAACTGCTCATATACGGAAGCTAAAACCCGAATGTCCACTTTTTCCAGCTCCTGTTCCACCTTTTCCTAAATTCAAATCCTGGATCAACACCCGGACTAATTTGCTGTCCACCTTTTTCTTTGCATAACATCCGACTCCAACTTCTCCGAATTCATCAATAACCCCTTCCGGTAAAATGATTTCTTCGTAAATATCGTCTAAAAGATTCAGAAGCCTGACCTTCTCAAGGGCTATAAGGACGGATGTATCCACGATAGCAGATTCAGACATTATTTATTTCCTGACTTAAATCAAGATCGGTATATTTCAGAGGAGGTATACCTTTGTGTATGAGTAGCTCAGAAAATGCTTTTTCGGAGTAACCTGCGATTCCTGATGCTTTCCCGAGAGAAACAGACCCATCCTCAAAAAGTTTTATTGCCAAGAGCAACTTCACCTCGTCCTCTGTTATATTTATTTCCGGAAGATTGACTGTTATGCCCATTTTCCATTCTCCTTTCAATTCACTTGAATTTTTATAATAAGATTATAAAAAAGAACAGCCTGAAAAGCAAAAGGTCATTTCGTTCGATTGGGTCTGGTATAGCGTCTATCTCTTCGTGGTGGACTGGTGACACAGCGAGTTTTTTATCCTGCGCCCTAACATGTTCCAAGATCAGAAATACAGCCTCAGTTTCCAGGCGAATCCGCAAATAGCTTTGATCATCAAAAGGACGGCACAGTGGGCTGAAGTCCGAGGTCTGAGGTCCGAAGTCAGAAACGACAACGGCGAACAACAGAACGACAGGAACGGCAGAGCTGAGATCATAGGTCAGAGGTCTGAGGTCAGAAATCAGATGCCAGAAACAACAGTCAACTTTTAATCAGGACGACACAACTGTCAATTCATTTCAAAACGAGGCACTTTCCACCGTCCTGGCTCTGTCATCTGCTTTGCGCTCGGAGCCCCCCCCTGATCAGCGCTCATTGAGCAGGCTCTCCAGATTGGCCCTCACTTCATCGCGAGAACGGTTGGCTGTATACCATTTTATCGTCTCGCTCAGTCCCTGCTCAAAAGTATACGCGGGCGCCCAGCCGGTGCGCTCGCCGGCAAATGCGGTGTCCGCCGCGCGGTGCTTCACCCCCACCGGCTTGTCCACCTGATACTTAAGTCCCTCCGGCGGTGACCAGTTCATGAGTTGAAAAACCTTCTCGCACGCCTCGTTGATGCTAATGAAATCGGGGATGCCGGCGTTCACCGCCGTGCCGTCCTCAATATTCTCGGACGCCGCTATCAACCCGCTCACAATATCCTGCACGTAAGTGAAGTTGCGTGTCTGCTCGCCATCGCCCCATACCTCGAACGGCGACTGCTGTATGAACGCCTTGGCTATCAGCGCAATGATCGCATGCGTCTCGTTCTCCCGAGGACCATACGCCGTGAAAATGCGCACCGAGGAGGTCTTCATCCCATGCTGATCATAATACGCGCGCAACGACATCTCCCCCATCAGCTTTGCCCAGCCATACGCTTCGTCGGCAAACGCCTTGCCGGGCTCGTCAAAAGAAACCATCTCCTCGCGAAGCCGCTCGCGCTGCACCTGAATATGCGTCGGATATACGCAGGCACTGCTGGCAAAAGTGATGTGCTCCACGCCGTTCTTATGCGACGTTTCAAAAACAATGTTGTCAAGCGCCATGTTTGTTACGCAGTTGGCCGGATGAGACGCGATATAACCTCGACCGCCGTGGTCGGCTGCCAGATGGAAGACCGTCTCGCACCCCTTCGAGGCTTCCGAAGCGAATTCCCAGTGCTTGAGATCGCCCTCCATAAACTCAATATCGTCATGCACCGACCCGAGATTTTCCAGACGGCCGCTGGACAAATTGTCCGCTACTCGCACTGAAGCACCTCGCTCAATCAGCGCTTCAACAAGATGACTGCCAATAAAACTTGCACCACCTGTGACTAATACTCGACGTCCATCCCACTTAATCATACTCAAAATCTCCAAATAAAAGCATAGTGAACTGCAAGAGAATCAACTCAAAAACGGAGCGGCGCTTGCTTTCTGCGCATCCGCCCCACTGGAGGATTGTGAAAAAAAAGGGCCAGGGGCGTGGCCGAAAAGGTGCAAAATGAAAAATATAGTAACACAAGATGCCCTTCATAGTATAGAACGCATCCCTGCGTGCGCCTTGGACAGGCAAGATGCCTGTCTTACATTCTGCCTGCACCTTTTCGGCCACGTTCATAGACGGCTGACACACCATCCCCCGCTTACGTCTGATATCACTCAAACGCAAAAATCCCATTCATAAGTTTTTTTTAGCTACTATGTGCACTCGTAATATCTGATGAGAATAAAATTATAATGAACATTTCGGGGGAAATCAAGTGTTAGGGGCGAGAACACGGGCTAAAGCATAGGAATTAAAAAGTGAAAATAAGGGTAAAGCCATTAATATTAGGGGTTTAGCGGTGTTTATGAAGAACGGCAGTTAAAGCTGATAAGTTCTTAAGCTGTTGAGCAACGATAAAGGGGAACGACAGAACGGCAGAAAAGGTGCAAAATGAGAAATATAGTAACACAAGATGCCCTTCATAGTATAGAACGCATCCCTGCGTGCGCCCTGGACAGGCAAGATGCCTGTCATACATTCCGCCTGCACCTTTCCGGCCACACCCGTAGTGGAATGAACCATTAGCAGCCTGCCGAAAATATGGCTCGCAGGGAAAACGTCCAATGATGTGGCGTCCCTACAGGACGCGGTTTGTTGGGTTGCATTCGCGTTCCCAGGGTTTACACCCCGGGCTGGTATGTAGTGTCCTTTCAGGACACGGCGGATATATCAATATTGTCCGTTTTTTTTACTTTGCAATGCACTGAGCCGTCAGGCGCCCCGTTTTCAGAGCGAAGTCTCTGAAAACGCGTAGTATCTTAAGTGTGTTCTCAGGCTAATCATGATAACCACGGGGACAAGCCCCGTGGAGTCTCCCTGTAGTTGGCGTTGTGTTTACCTGGTAGTCAGTCACGCAAGCCACGGGCACAAGGCCCGTGGGGGAGGCGAATCTCAACGGGGGGATCAAACCTCCACGGGGCTTGTCGTTGTGGGTCAAACGACTGACCACCAGAAAGAAATTGGCCCCAAAAAATAATCCCCCTCGGGGCTTGCCCCCCGTGGAAGAAATGACTGCCGGCTTGGTACTGGCCGCTGTCTCCACGCGTGTGCGCCACCTGCCGACCGGGTAAGGGGCAGCGAAAGCGAGGAGATTTTTTGCAGAAGCACCCCCCCCCATCAGGGTGGATAACATGTCCATGCAAAAATCACGAAATTCATTTGACATGAAAAGCTTTATCATGTAAAATTACATTAGTGTTTTTTTATTATGTCAGTCAGCTTAGACTTTCAATAATAACAATTCGGAGGTAGCGGAGATGAAAGGGAAAATTATTGGTTTATTAAGCGTTTCGTGTATATTGATTTTGCTCTCCGGATGTGCCGTTGCACCAAGCTGGGTACGGCATGAGTCCGATACTTTTTATTGCAGCACTACGCCGGCCATATACGGTGTCGGTCGGTCCGCCCCCCAGGCAAGGGAAGAGAGAATGAAAATGCGCTTTGCCAGTATCCAAGCACGTCGTTCGGTTGTAGCCGCCCAGAAAGAGTATATCAAATATGTGCTTCGCGACTTCGCCTCTGCAAACGATCAATGGTTCGACCTGGACGCCCTTGAAAACGAGATAGATGATATAGCCGACGTTGCTAACGACCGCCTCAGGATGAGACCAGTATTTATCGATGAATGGCAGGACACGCGGTATCTGCCATGGGAACGCAGAGACAACAGAGGTACAATCTACGTCCTGGGTGAACAGAAGATCGATGAAAATTTCAAACTGCAACTGCTGGAATCCCTCAATACCAGTTTCAGGGCCAGAGAGGCCAGAGTACTGAAAGCCGACCCCGATACCGTCACCGTCGGATTCGCCGAATACCTGGGGGTTTAGAATCATCACCTCGGGGTAAAACCCGAGGCTACAGTACTTTGCCCCTTAGGGGCAAGGCCTCTGTTTTCGCCCCAGCGGGGCTTAGGTAGCCCCTGGTTTTAACCAGGGGTAATAAAAGATACAAAGATAAATGCGCCCCGGAAGGGGCGCGGTAGCAGCTGAAGTTGCGGCATTTGCTCATTATTTACCTTTTCGGCCAAGCTCCCGGTGGCCCTTTGAAGGGTTCCGGAGTCCGAAAATTGCTACGCGCTCCCCGGGACGCTTGAAAGCGTCCACTGCGAGCCGAAAAGCGCATCATGCCCGATACGAGAACGAACACGAATTCAGCATCTATACGCAGCGGCGTATGGTTCACTGAGGGCTGCGCCTGACCTGTTTTACCTGGATTTGCAGTTGACATCTGATGTATTATGTGTTATGATTACAGTAACTGAATATTATGCAGCACAATTCTGTTTATGTAAACAAAATGATGTGTAATTAACTTCACAATAGGGGTTTAGGAGGCAAAGATGAGAAATTTAATGTTGGCGAAATATGCAAAGTCAGTTAAAAATGTATTCACCCGTGTTCGTCCTCTGTATATAATTGCCGCATTATTTTTGATGATTTGTGGATATTCAACGGCTGATGAGCCGGAGATATTTTCGGTGGCCGCTTTTCCTGAATTGACGTTCAGCAGTGAGAATATCATTACACTTCCACCGGGCGATATTACCGGCAGTGCCCTCAAGACCGATGAAATATCCACGTATGCCAACATGCGTATTGCGCTTTACGATCCGGAGACCGGCGATCTGATCGCAGAGACGGTGAGTGATGAGAACGGAGAATTTGCATTCGAGGAAGTCCCGGAAGGCCAGTATGTCCTGGTCGTCGGCAATCCCGGACTGGTGACGATAGTGAATGTCGTAGCCGGTGCTTCCGTCGGTCAATTGGATGTTATCGTCCCCGCGCCGGCAGCCTTGCCTGTGCCCGCCTGGGCTCCCGCCTTTGTTCAGGCAGCGCCCGCCCTGACCGCTGCTGGAGTCGCCACTGGCGCCATTGTGACCGTAGCTGCAGTCCACAGGTATAATACCCGCCGTACAGACCGTCAACGTGCTATTTCGCCTATTATGCCCTGATGGCCGCTCCAATACTTGAATATATGCCCCGGAGACCCGTTTTTCATGCTTTATACCTTCGCTAAATACGCTTGTGCTATCCCCTGTTTGGCTTTCCTGCTGATATCGACGGGCTGTACATACCCTGATTTAAAGCGCCCCCCCGTTCGTAACTTCATTCGAGATGCGCGAACGGCTCATCGTCCGCCCGAACCCGACCCCAGGCCGACCGAAGAGTTAGAGGAAGCTGTCAGGGCATACCGGGGGGAGATCGAGGTGTCGCCTAAAGATTATATACTCGGCCCGGGGGATGTTATTTCCGTCAAAATACTCGTGCCCGGAACGCAGGAGCCCGATTTCGACCTTGAGACGACTATCACGGCCGAGGGGATGATGCGATGCCCATTGCTGGGCGAGGTGCATGTCGACGGCTTAAGCGTTGCCGACCTGCAGGAAAAACTGGAAGAGTTGTACCTCGACGGTTATTACAATCAGGCTTCGGTTGAAGTATCGGTGCTTGAATATTACAGCAAGCGTGCTATGCTGACCGGCCATATATCAAGTCCCGGACAGTATCCTATCAAAGGTGAACGGGTGTCTTTGCTGCATCTTTTGCTAGAAGCCGGTGGCCTGGGCGGTGGGGCAGGATACGATATCTCGATCATACGCGGTGAAACGCCCCAGGACATGCCTTTTGCCCCGCCGGAACGTTTCGATATCGAAAGACTCGTACGCTACGGCGATCTTGAACGTAATATCTGGGTGTATCCCGGTGACATTGTTCATGTTCTGCCCGAGTCCCCTCCCGAATACGTCTATACGCTCGGTTTTATTAGTAACAGAGCCGTTCAGCTTCCCAGAGACAGGGATATTTCGCTCATGGATTTAATTTCACAGGTCGGCGGGGTGCCGGCCGTTGCCCGGGCACAGTACACTTCCATCATGCGTTACGAGGATGGACAACCCGTGATTTATAATGTTGATCTCACCCGTATAGCTGAAGGGGCCGTTCCGGATATACCCCTGCAGGCAAATGACAGGGTAATTGTGAGTACGGACTGGTTCCGAAGAGCGCTTGACGGCTTCGGGAGGATGGGGCCGTTCAGGGGCTTTGTTCCATCACCGGCACCTATAGGACAATAGCAGTGTTAGCTGATGAGCTGTTAAGCAACGGCAAACGGCTGAGAGCTGAGGGCTGAGGGCAAAGAGCTGAGGGCGGAGAGAAACGACAATTTAAATTGTTGAGCTGTTGAGATTATAGGAAGTAACAGAAAGACAGCGGCGAAATGGGTTCTGACAGCCCGATTGAAAAGTGCAACATAAGCTGTATAGCGCATGCTAGAGGCGTGGCCGAAAAGGCAATAATGAGCTAATGCCACTATTTCAAGAGCAAACGCGCCCCTTTGGGGCGCATTAATCTTTGTACCATTTATTACCCCTGGTTAAAACCAGGGGCTACCTAACCTCGCCCCGCTGGGGAGAAAACAGAAGCCTTGCCCCGGATGGGGCAAAGTACGGTAGCCTCGGGTTTCAACCCGAAGGTGATGATTCACACGTTTTTTGCGCCCTGGAAGGGCGCGGTAGATCGTTACGTATTGGCTATGATGCGCTTTTCGGCCACGCCCCCTAGAAGCGTGGCCGGAAAGGTGCAGGCGGAATGTATGACAGGCAGGATGCCTGTCTTACGTATAGCACGCATCCTGCGTGCGCCAGGACAGGCAGGATGCCTGTTTTACGTATAGCACGCATCCTGCGTGCGCCAGGACAGGCAGGATGCCTGTCTTACGTATAGCACGCATCCTGCGTGCGCCAGGACAGGCAGGATGCCTGTCTTACGTATAGCACGCATCCTGCGTGCGCCAGGACAGGCAGGATGCCTGTCTTACGTTTTTAAAGAACGCGTGACATGTTTTCGGGATAAAGTCCTCTGAAATAAAAAGTGGGAACTTTTGGGGTGCAGGTTAAGGACTTATGTTTTCAGTGAACCGCGTAACAGACCAGATGAAACTGAAATTTCACAACGTTAAAATTTATAGATATTAACATATGGACAATACACAGAATACCGTCAACATAGCGCCCCAGCATGATGCCGGGGTGGAGATTCGCAGGCATTTAAGCATTTTGCGTGAGCGGTTTTGGACTATTTTTGCTTGCCTGGTGATCATATTTTCCGTCTCCGCTATCCGTGCTTTTCGCGCCCCTCCCCGCTATGAGACGACTGCACGTCTGCTTATCGGCCAGACTGCTCATCGGGCCCCTTTTGCAGAGGATATCCACCAGCGTACGGATTATCAAACGTATTCCGAGCTTATCAGGAGCC
Organism: Candidatus Brocadiaceae bacterium; assembly: GCA_003551785.1. The sequence continues at coordinate 7,544 of PUNP01000014.1, forward strand.
GAGAAGTGATGGAGAAGGCACTCGAGAACCCTCAACTGGCAGAGCGGTTCACGGCACCCGAAGAAACTCTCGATACTGCCCGGCCCGGATTTTTTCGAGCGGTTAGGGAAGAGGTCCGCCATTTTTTCAGTGATGAACCGACCCGGCCCATGGAACCATGGGAACGGTTAAGGGGGAGAATCAGCACCCGGCGTGTGGGAGACACCAACCTTATGGACGTCAGGGTCGCCGGCGGCAATCCCCGTGAATGCGCGCTGATCGCTAATACTGTCGCTGAAGCCTATGTTAATTTTTCAATCGATCTCAGGAGACGCACCGCAGGAGAAACCTTTGAATCTTTGCAGAGACTGAAAAGTGAACAGGAGAAAGCGCTGCGGGAATCGGAAGATTCACTCTATGCTTTTCAGCAAGAAGAGGGAACAGAGGAGAAAAAGGAGGCGATCCAAAGGCGAATCCAGAGACTGAACTCCGAGCTTACCGAGGTGCAGATGCAACTGATGGAAAGGAAAACCTCGGCTGTCGCTATCCAGAAAGTCTTTGAGGACATGGATGTGGAGGACGTAGAATCGCTGATCACTGTCGCCTATGCGATGGATGATGATCGCATATCCGAAGCGCTTTCCGAACTCAGGAATTTGCAGCTCGACCGGGTGGATGTCCCCGCAGCATACGGCCCCTCGCATCCGGAAGTCGTTAAGATTGAGACCAGGACTTCGATTTTGCAGCGGCAAATTGCCCGAGCCATAGAATCATATGAGGATGGAATGGAAACCGAACTGGAGCTCTTGCAGGAACGCGAAAAAGCATTGGAAGAGGCGCTTGAAGAACAAAACCGTTTGCGCCTGGGTGAGCGAAGGGCAATGCTCGGACTGGAAAGACTGCGGAAGGACCTGGAACGGCAGGAAAAATTTTACGATGTTATTTTAGAACGGCTCAGAGGAGTCGACCTCGGTAAAGATGCCGAAGTCGCCAGTATAGAATTGGTAGAAAAAGCAGAAACCCCTGTTATGCCTTTCGCTCCCGACCGACAGCGCGCCCTGATGGTCGGGCTGATGCTCGGGCTTTTTGTCGGAGTCGGAATGGCCTACCTGCATGAATGGCTCGACGACAGGATCATATCTCCCGCCGACCTGGAAGCAAAACTCAACCTGCCGTCGCTCGGCTTCATCCCTGAAATCGAGACCGATGAGGTTGCTGACACCGGTTTCAGTGAGATGGCTACCCATGCTTTGCTCTCGACAACCAGTCCCATAAGTGAGTCGCTGCGCGGGATACGTACCAATCTCTATTTTTCCGGGGCCAGGAAGGACGAAGGCAGTTCTATCGTCATCACCTCGCCCGGCCCCGAAGAGGGCAAAACACTCTTAACATCTAATCTCGCAATAACCCTCGCCCAGGATGGCAACAGAGTGCTGCTGGTTGATGCCGACCTGAGGCGGCCGCGTATTCATACCGCCTTCACCGCCGACAGAGCGCCCGGACTGACCAATGTACTGGCGGGAGAGAAACGTTATGAAAATATCGTAGTCAGCCCGGAGGACGATAAAGGTAATCTGCTCGATAATCTGCATATCCTGCCGGCAGGGAATAAATCCCCGAATCCCGCCGAACTGCTCGGCGGCAAGTCCATGACTGATTTCATGACTGAAGTGCGCACGGCTTATGATATGGTCATTTATGATACGGGCGCCGCGCTTCTTGTCGCCGACGCCGCTATCGTTGCCAGCCGATGTGACGGGGTGCTTTTAGTTACCAAATCGGGCACCAGCAGGCGGGGGAAAGTCCAGCGGCTGATTAAACAGCTCGAACATGCTCAATGCACCATACTCGGCGCCGTCATCAATGATGTACGCCCAAGACTTGTCGGTAAATCTTACGGTTACGGTTATGGTTATGGTTACGGTTATGGTTATGGTTATGGTTATGGTTACGGCTATTATGAGCAGGAAAGAGAAGAGGATGACGACGGGAGTGAAGCGTAGAAATGTTGAAATGCTGGGATGCTGGGATGCCAGTAAGGCACAGCGCAGAGAGCTTAGGGCAACGACAACAACGGAAAGACAACGAATTTTTAGCCACAAAAGGCACAAAAGACACATAAAAGTAGAACGTGGAAAGTGGAAAGTTGAACGTAAAAAA
>PUNP01000246.1 GCA_003551785.1 Candidatus Brocadiaceae bacterium
TGGAGAATACGGACGACATGATTTCAATCGGGATGGAACGGCTGCGGGAAGAGAATCTCGCCGCGGCCGGTGATACAATGGTTTGCATCGCAGGCCCTTCAACCGGGACGGCAGGCGGAACAGATATGCTCCAGCTTCTTCATTTCTAATGGCGTAGCCGAAAAGGTGCAAAATAAACTGTATAGCCAGGTAAGATGCCTGAAGTACGTATAGCACGCATCCCTGCATGCGCCCTGGACAGGCAAGATGCCTGTCATAAATTAACGGCCAAACCGCTAGTGACCCATTCCACTATATGAAACTGAGTACTGCTTTGAGGTTTTTAAATGCATAGTCGGGAGCCGGCATTTGGCACGGTATTCTCACTTTCCCCGCGCACAGCAAAGCAGCAGCGGCACCGGCCCGTTTAGCGCCTAAAACATCGGTAAAGAAAGTATCCCCGACAAAAAGCGTCTCCGGCGGATTCGTTCCGGCTAATTGCATACAGCGCTGGAATATACGCACGTCAGGTTTAACGTATCCTTCGGCCTCCCCCATCACTATATGGTTGATGATGTTTTGCAGTCCCAGTGAATTAATGATATTACGCTTAACGCCCGGCGTGCCGTTAGTTATGATACCGGTGGTGATACCTTTATTCCCCAGTCTTACTAAGGTATCGTGAGCATCATCCCGCAAAAAAGTCCTCACAGCAAGCCGATAGGCGGCCAGGCAATGCGAACTAACTTCCATCGCTATGTCAGTGTCATCGATCCCACAGCGTTGCAGCATTTTGGCAAAACGGAGGGTATAAGAATTCTGGTATAAAGTTCGCAGACCATTGTCAATAATGGAATCTATCATAGCAATATTTAGGCAATCTGTATATGATTCGGTCAAATGACGGCTTTCACATAACTTCTCCATTTTGAGAACAGCCCTTTTCATCGCATAGGTATTGCACCCGCTTGCGTCCCAAAGAGTACCGTCTAAATCGAAAAATATACATTTGATTGACATAGTAGTATTAATATTAATCGATTGACGAAAAAAAAACAACCGAGGCGACGCTTGAAAAAAACGTCACTTTTGACTATGATAATGTGAATCCTCAGTGAACCACGCTGTATCACCACCGTGCCCTGTGCTGGTGGGGGGAATGAATAGTATCTCAATTGTGTGTTTTTTGCCGATTTACAACAACCGAGCATGGAGCTACCCGATGCCCACCGTAAAACCATTCAGCGGATTGCGATATAATCCGGAAAAAATAAGCTTTATATCAAGGGTTGTAACGCCGCCATACGATGTAATCGATCCTGCTGCCGAACAGCATTTAATTGAAAAAGACCCGCATAATTTTATTAGACTGGGTATGGGAAAAACTCCTCAAGAGAGCCGTCCTGATGAAGAATACCTGTTTATCGCCGACATTATTGATAAATGGCAGGAACAAGAAGTGCTTATCCGTGATGAAAAGCCTTGCATGTATGTGATGGAACAAACTTTCAACATTAATGGCAAGCGCTATAGCCGCCGCGGTTTCACGGCCGCTTTACTTCTTGAAGAACTCGGCAGCGGCAGCATCCATCCACACGAAAACATCATGAAAGGGCCTAAAGCCGACCGCATGAAACTCATGGATGCTTGCAAAACTAACCTCAGCCAGCCCATCATGATGCATTCCGATCCCGATGCGGCTGTCAGCAGAATGCTTAAAACATTTTGTTCAAACCCCGACTTCCTGTACTCATTCAGAGGTCAAAGAGGGGTCGGCCACACCATATGGAAAATTGACGATGAAGACTTCATTCAAAAAGCCACAGAACTCATGGCTTCACGCTCAGCTGTTATAGCTGACGGGCATCATCGTTATGAAAGCGCTTATGCCTATTGCCATGATAACAGACCGCAAGGTACTCCTTTCGGGCAGGCAAATGAAGATTATATCTCCGCTTTTCTAATTTCCGTCGAAGATGAGGGGTTGATCTCTTTACCAACCCACAGAGGTGTCAAACCCGATATAGATAGGGAAATGGAAATAATCCTTAACGACTTGAGACAAGACTGTGACATGGAATCCGTTGCTGTAACGGATGGAGACAGAGTTTACGGGCATTTTTCAAAAGCAGCCGATAATAAAAACTCTTTGGGATGTATCACACAGGACAACCACCTCGATATACTTACCCCCAAAAATACCGACGATTGGCAAATGAGCGACGAAAATATGCATCCTGAATTATGCAATCTTCCCGTTGGCTTGCTTCATGGCAGTATCTTCCCAAAACATTTCGGTATTCACCCGGGAACCGACGTAGAAGCGAATTCCGTTGATTATGTTTCGTCGGCTTCCGAAATTTTCTGGGGCGTGCAAAGCGGTAAATATGATGCCGGCTTCCTGTTACCGTCAATATCGCCGGGAATCATTCAAAAATTGGCTCAAAATGGTATCAGAATGCCAATAAAATCGACATTCTTTTATCCTAAAATACCCTCTGGTATCGTCATGTATCCGCATAACTGACTGCCGGACATTAATACTTTGCACACATTAAGGAACAGGAGAACTTCTATGCCTTACTTTAAAATTTGGGGAGTTTTAACCGCATTATTTCTGGCATCTCCCATTTTATCCGCGGATGAACCCGCAAGCAGTTGGCCGTTCAACGATGTCGCCGTCGAATCCTCTCAACTTTTAGACACCGGCTGGCGATTTAAGAGTGATAAGAGTAAAGAAGAGGATGTCGGCATTGAAGAAAGCTGGTTCAGCAGCGATTTCGACAGGTCGGATTGGGATGCAGCCGATGTACCCGGCGTATGGGGCAAAGCCGAAGGAGAAAGGGTCAGAACTGCTGATAAAAAAGTAGGATGGTATGCAATCGAAGTCAGCCTGCCTGAAACATCTGATGCTGAACCGGCTGTGGTCTTCCTCGGCTCGATGTTCATTACCGACGTATGGTTCAACGGAGATTATCTGGGGGGCAATCATGGCGGTTATACCCCCTTTATGTTCTGCCTGAATGAACATCTCGAACCCGGCGGAAACGGCGAACTTGTCCTTCGGATCGATAACCAGGTCGGACAACAGGCCGTCCCGAAAAACAATACGGGGTGGGAGATATACGGCGGCCTCACCCGCGAGGTTTTTCTCATTACACGACCTTCGCGCCGTGTGGAAAATCTACGCACTAACACCACATTAAATGACAATGACGCTGCGCTCGCCGTATCGGCTGACATCGCCAATTACCAGGAGAATGATTACGAGGGTAAGCTGAATATTTCCTTGGTTAAAAACAATACCGTCGCCGCCGAAAGTTCTCTGGACCTGACGCTCGCCGGCGGTGAAATTGAAGATTTCGCCGTCGAGTTAATTGTAGAGAATCCGAGACTGTGGTCACCGGCCGATCCGCACCTATACACACTGAATATTGCATGGGAAGGACACGAAGATGACCCCCAGATCAGCCTGCCCATCGGCCTGCGTGAGATAGAAATCGACGGGCCGCATTTTTATCTTAACGGCGAAAGGTTGTGGCTCCAGGGGTTCGGACAGCATGAATTGATTCCGTATCGGGGGCCGGTCATCGAGCCGGGCCATCACGAAAGCGAGCTGCAACGCATACGGGATTTCGGCGCCAATCACTTCCGCACAGGACACTACCCCCAGCACCCGGACCTTTACGCGGCCGCTGATAAAATCGGTCTGCTGGTCTTCACTGAAATCCCGATCTGGCAGTTGAACCGGAGTTGGATACAGACCGACCGGGCATGGGAGGAATGGGCCCGGCCCCAGCTCGCCGACATGATCGACTGGTACCGGAATTTCACCTCGGTAGTGAGCTGGGGCGCGGCCAACGAAATGGGCGGCACGCCGGATTACAACCGACGCGCCCTTGATTTCATTGAAAACCGGGACCCCTACCGCCTCCCAATGATCGTACTTGCTTCTGACAGGGACATGAGCGTTTACGAGCTGCTGCCGATGGCCGGCCGCAACCTCCATTACGGTTGGTATCATTCCAGGCGCGTTTACGGCCTGCGAAAAGGCCTTGAAAAAAATCTGCATAAGGCCCGGGAAGTTGACATACCTATATGGGTCGCCGAACTGGGTGCTATAGCCAATCCTGGACGGTTCTCCGGCGGATACAATGATGAGTCCCGGCGCTCGGAAACCTACCTCGATAAAGTCGTGCGCTTCGGTTTCCAATACTGCGCCGTCACCTCCGAAAGGGTCAGCGGCGTCGCTATATGGACCTGGTCGGATTTCATACGCGGAGGAAATGTCAATGCGCACGGTATTATGTCGCTGGAAAGGGAGCCCAAATTGGTCGCCTACACTATCCGCAACCTCTATGAAGGTGACATCAGAATCTACCTTACGGAAGAAGAAACAACGCTGGAACCGGGAGAGACTTTTCAAGCCGATGCGTTCGTTTTCAACCCGCACCTTCAGCAAATCCCCGACGGCTTTACCGTTAATTGGAAAATCCTCAAAGGCGCCGAACAGATGGCGGCCGGTGAGCTGACCTCCCCCCCGGGAGAAGACCGGGCCATCAAAGCAGGAGATATCCAATGGGATATTCCCGACAATCAAGAGGGTATGTTCTCTCTCTGGGCTGAACTTATCGACGATGACGGCCGCCTCATTCATACCAATTCCGTTCATTTCGGGGCCGGTGAGCCGGCTGAAATACCGGGAGTTCTCGCCGTTAATGCCTTTGACGATGCGCAGAACCCTGTTCATGCTCATGCCGAGTTCCAGGGGCTGCAACTGCCGGTTTATGAAGACCCGGGGCTGATCATTCCTCTGCCCGAGGGAGAATATGAACTCACCATACGCTATGGTGAGCTTACGCGTGAAATAACTGTCAATATCAAGTCGGGAGAAAAGACGCAAAAAAACACCAGCTTCTGAATCAACCCTCTCATGACTAAGAAACCGGAACTCATCGTCATCACTTTATCAGTCATTATCCTCGCCGTTATTTACACGTATTCCATGACCTTTCACGCATTCGACGACGATGAGTTCCAGCATTCTAATGTAGCCTGGCAGATGCACGGAAGCAGCCGACCCTACACCGACTTTTTTGAACATCACTTTGTGCTGTATCACGGGCTGACCTCGAACTTTTTCCGTATGGGCGAGGGGCGCTCGATGATATTCGTTTTCCGCGCTTTCAGCCTGCTATCGTCGGCCGCCGCATTTTTCTTTTTATACAAAGCCGGGCGTGGACTCGGCGCTTCCGCCATCGGTGCGGTTGGTGGGATATGGCTGCTGGGCCTCACCCCGATGTACATTTTGAAAATGACCGAGGCAAGACCCGAAGCGCCGGCGATAGCTGCATTCGCCGGCGCTTTATACCTTATGTTCGGCAAGGCGGATGACATAACACCGCCGAAAAAAAAGAAGTTGTTCAGCCGCACCAATCTGAAAGCTATAGCGTTCGGGCTGCTGCTGGGTTTCATGACACTTCTGAGCCAGAAATACGCCGTAACGGCTGCAGCCGGCTTGCTCGCTGCTGCACTGTTCAAGGGCAAAGCATTTGCACTCAAAGCCGCTCTTGCATGTCTTCTGTCCGGGCTCGCCTATGGACTGTGGCTGCTCATGATGGGGGTGGCCCGGGAGGCGTTCGAACTGACGTTCCTTCTCAACTTGCGCTGGAAATACTCATTCTCGCCCGCCGGATATGCCTCCGAGCTGTATCTGACCGCCGGCCCGCTCATCATAACCGGCGTCCTCGGCATCCTTTATGGATGCTTGCGGCGATCCGGAGAAGATAAACACTCTCTGTTAAAGTGGATATCCATAGCCGTCCTGCTCGCCGGCGCCGCCGCGCTCATCGTGATAATCCCCGTTCCCTACCGACAATCCTTTCTGCCCCTTACAACGGTTTTAGCATTGGGGGCCATGCTGTTCATCACCAGGCTTCTGGATATATATCCGCTCGGGGAGGCTGGTCGTGTTGGCGTCGCAGCGGCCGTGTTTTTATTCCTCGGCGCATCATCTATAGCCGACCTGCCGGAACACCTCGCACCCGATAATAGGCATGACCTCGCCATGATGGATGAGATAGAAGAATTTTATCCTGAAGGCCCCGTATTCGACGGTAGACGCATCATGTTCCAGCGCCCGCACATCGGCAAATACGCCTGTATGCACGGTGAAATACTGCTGATGCTGAACCTGGAAGAGTATGCAGATGAGGTGATCAGCGGGCTGCAAGAGGCCGGACTGCCACCGGTTATTTGGGATTACAGAGTCGAGCTGATGCCGGAAGCAATAAAAATATTTATCGAGCAGCACTACGGCCCGACACCTATCGATGACGTTTACGGTGCCAGGGTACAGGTATCGCGTCTGATGCCCGGCCGTACAACCACCCTCGAAATCCCCGTAAGCGCCCGCTGGAAAGCCGATTGGAGCGGCGAGGGTCGCATTTATATCAATGAAATGCTTGTTGAAAAGAGGGGCAGTTTTTATTGGGAAAAGGGGGCCTACTCCCTGCAAAGCGACGGGTTCGTCAGCAATTTCAGACTGAAAAGAGACTATTCGCACGGTCGATAGGAAAAAACATGAATACAGAAAAACACAAACAAAAGCTGAGCACTCATCCTTTCACTATCGCTGGCCTGCTGTGCGCCGGATTAACGGTGGTTTTGCTTGTCATGTTTGTGCGGCATATCATCGTCACCCTGCCTTTCCCGTATCCGGTGGAGTATGGTGAGGGTATAACGCTGAACTGGCTCCTGCGATTCACCGGTTCCGAATCGCTTTACCCCCCGCCGGCGCTGGAGGGATTGCCATGGCTGCACAACCCTTACGGGCCGCTCTGGTATATAATGGCCGCACCTTTCACCTTATTTCTCGACAATGTTTTTACCGTCGGGCGCCTGGTGTCGCTCCTCAGTATAGGGCTGAGCGCATGCTGTATATATATCCTTAGCCGACGATATGTATCACGGATGGCTGCCGGTGCTTTGACTGTTCTTTTTTTAGGGTCTCCGCTTGTTTGGCGTTATGGTGTGATGGCACGCGTGGACATGGCGGCGATAACGGCCGCGCTAGTGTCGATAGTGCTGATAGTGAAAAGCACATTAAACGCAGGAGACTCGGAAGTTCAACCGGCGGGTTGGCGGAGCCTGGCCATATTTTTCGCGTCGGGCGCGGCTGCCTCGTGCGCATTGCTCATCAAGCCGACGGTCTGGGCGGCGCTTGCCGCGGGCGGGCTGGTCGGTATCAAGAGCGGGCGCAATAGCTTCACGGCCTACGCCTCGGGTGCAATTCTGCCGGCAGCGATATTTGTTTTGTGGGGGCTTTTAAGCGCAGATAATGCTTTTTTAGAGCATTTTACTGATATGAACCGGATAGGTGTCTCCGTATCGTTGCTGTTGCGGATCATTTTAGAGGGTCTTTCCCGCCATCCTTTCATTATTTTGGGCTTATGCACAGGGCTGGTATCCTGCGCGAAAAAGGATGCCGTATGGTGGTTCGCTTTTTTCTCGGTGATGGGATTGGCGGGCGCGGTCAAAATCGGTGCAGACGTCCATTACTTCCTGCCGGCACTGTGTACAGGCATCATCATGACGGCATCGCTCTTAGGCGAATGTAAATGGAAAACGGCCAGCAGAAATTTTATCGTATGGTGCCTTGCTGCGCAATTAGCCCTCTATCTCCCGATTGCGCCCCAAAAAGTCTTTACGGCGACTTACGGCCAGGAAATACCGTCGGGCCATTCAGCCCTGACACCCGGAGAGGACGACCATCGGATCGGCAGGCTGCTGGTGCAGGAGATCAGGGGCGCGGGCGGGCCGGTACTGAGCGACGACCCCGGTTATATCCTCGCCGCCGATGCCGAGCTGCTCGTCCAGCCGTATCAGTACGGCCGCCTGGTACAAAGAGGGCATATTGCTGCAGAGGGGTTGGTTCAACGGATTCAATCGGGTTATTTTGCGCTCATCATCATCAGGATGGGCTATTCTTCGGGCCCGGCGGATTCCGATTTCCCGCCGGAAGTGGTCGAGGCGGTAAAAGACCATTACACTCTGCATCGTGAAGTCGGCCCGTATATTCTGTATTTGTATTAAATTCGGAACCGTAACGACCTGTCCATTTTATGAAACTTCACATTGGAATAGAGTAACTGCGTCGCAGCAAAGCGACACGGAAATTTCACGCATTTCCACTGGAGCAACTTTGGCAAATGTCGAACACTCTCCGCTTTTTATAAGCTTGGCAAAACTTTGGTAGCGTAACCTGTAGCAAACCTGATAGACTATATGGCTTACTCACGTTGTCGTTGGTATATGAAATGTTCGGATAGCGTCAAGTATTATAAATTAAGTTCCGCTGTTTCTACGCCATTTGAAACAGTTACTTTTTGTGTTATAATTTAGATCGTTGCTTTTGAAATGCAAAAAGTAGTGTTTTTATCAGAAATCTTTTAATGAAAAACCTGACCACAAGCATATATACTTTTGAGAAAATTGTAGAGGGCAATTACCTCTACATTGACAAGACCGAATATATATGGAAACTAATCAAAGAACCGTACGGCATCTACTTCCTTTCACGCCCCCGCCGCTTCGGGAAATCCCTCACCCTCTCCACCCTGAAGGCTGTCTTTCAGAACAAAAAACATCTCTTCAAGGGCCTTGCACTGGAGTCAAAGCCCTACGACTGGATACCATACCCGGTCATACACCTTGATCTGGGGGAAACCCCCGCATTCTCAGCCAAAGAGCTTGACGAAGCTTTAGTTTCGGGCCTTGATAACATTGCAAAAGAATATGGTGTTACACTCACTGCCGACACCGCACCTGTGCGGTTCTCCCAACTGATCAGAGCCTTGCACGAAAAAGGAAAAGTAGTCATCCTCATCGACGAATACGACAAACCGATCCTGGACAACGCCACGAAGGAGAACGTGGAGGGCATCCGCGAGGCGTTAGTGAATTTCTATTCCGTCATCAAAACAACGCAATCCCACCAGCGTTTCGTGTTTATGACGGGCGTGAGTAAAGTCTCGCTGGTTTCCGCCTTCTCCAAACTCAACAACCTCACCGATATCACTATGGACGCCCGATACGCCACCATGCTGGGATACACCCAGCAGGAACTGGAAGAGAGCTTTGCCGGCTATATCGATCATACCACCGAGACGCTAGGCACCAACAGAGACGAGCTGCTGGAAGGACTCCGAAAATGGTATAACGGATATAAATTCCATCAAAACGCCGATTCGGTCTACAATCCGGTATCTATCGGAAAATTTTTTGAATCTGGTGGTGAATTCAGGAACTACTGGTTCGAGACGGGCACGCCGTCGTTTTTGCTGAAACTTGCCAGGCAGCAACAGTTCGATTTTGAAAACGAACTCAACAAGGCGGTCAGCGAGCTGGCTTTTGCCTCCTATGAGGTTGACCACCTGGAGACCTTGCCCCTGCTTTTCCAAACCGGCTATTTGACCATCAGAAATTCTGAAGTTAAACGTAACCGTACATTTTACCGCCTTGGTTTTCCCAACCAGGAAGTGGAGGGAGCTTTTGAAGCTTACTTGCTTGAGGAATACTCCGGTGTCAGGAAAGAAAACGTAGAAGTCTATGCTATTGAAATAGCCGACATGCTTGATGTTGGTGATATCGACACCGTATTGCAAA
>PUNP01000765.1 GCA_003551785.1 Candidatus Brocadiaceae bacterium
GGTAGTCTCGAGTTTCAACCCGAGGTGATAATTCACAGCTATTTTTGGGATTGGCTATTGTGCGGTTGAGCGCGCCGAAGGGCAGACCACCCGGGTCTGCGACATCTGTATCGGCGAGGATTTTTAATTATATCCTTTTCGTGGAAAAAGGCGGGCATTGACCTTGGTCAAGGGAAAACAGATATTTATCCGTACTGCACCGGCAGGCGTCCCATTCCCATTTTCAGGGAAGTCTCTGAAAAAGCATAGACACTTGATCAACCGTTGATTTTTGAAATTGATACGCGTTTATTTTTGTTTGTAGTAAATACGGACTTTAAGATAAAATATTGTGTAAGTCCTCAGTAAGCCACGTCGCATTTTTTTGTATGATAGCTGAAACCGCCGTTTGCCGTTGAGCGTCCCCGTCCGCATACTGTCAGTTTGGTAGCAACGGGTTTTAAACCCCTGGAACTTCATAAATTATGAAGATGACTTATGAGTCAGTTAAAAAACAACATTGATATGATAAGGTATAAAAGCAGAATATTGATCCTTGTGGCGGTTTTTGCACTGATCCCCGCCGTGCTCATCCTGCGTCTGGGCCAGATGCAAATCGTTTGGGGCGAACGTTTCTCCGCCGATTACAGGAGGGGAACAGGCGCTGATAATATTCTTGATACTATCCGGGGAACCATCTATACCGCTGACGGACAGCCGTTGGCGAAAGATGTTATCAGCTACGACCTGGCCGTCTATTATCCGGAACTGGAATCGGATGAGTGGATTCCCGTAGTTGCCAATCTTACCGATACTCCGCCGCAAAAATTACGGGAAAGAGCCGACCGCATCATAAGGAGAGTGCAGCGTATATGGGAAGTTGTTTATGAGCGGACACAAATGGAAGGTTTACGTATTGTAGAACAAAACCAATATCACCCTCTAGTTACAAACGTTCCCCGGGCGGTAGCGGTTCAAGTTAAGTCGAATGCTAAAAGCTTTGACGGAATAAGGATCGTTGAACGCAGCCGAAGGGCATATTTCACGGATAATTCTTTCACCCATATTGTAGGGCATTGCAGTCGTATAAACGCTGATACATGGGAGCGGCTGTATGAGCGCGATATGGCCTGGACACAGGGGATGCCTGCCAGGAATATCGGGAGTCGCTACCTGATGGACGATTCACTCGGTGTCGGCGGGATCGAGAGAAGCTATGAAGAGCACCTGCGCGGAGAGAGAGGCTATGTCGAAAACCGCATCGAATTCCACCCTTTTCGAGTTGAACGTGTCTCGCAAACGCACCCCCCTCAAGGGGGAAGTGACATTCACCTGACATTGAATGAAAGGTTTCAGAAGGCCACTATGGAAGTTTTTTCGGAAGCCGCCTCAGCGCAAGATTCCATTTTTCAAAGCGGAGCGGTCGTCATCATGGACGTGGAGACCGGTGCTGTGCTTACCGCTGCTACATGGCCGTCTTACACTGCGGAAGAGTACTCCACCGATTACTCCTCAATTCTCGAACGCGGCAGAAATCCTTTAATATTCCGTCCGTTCCAGGCTGCGCTCTCGACCGGTTCAGTGTTTAAGCCGCTATGCGCTATCGCCGCACTTGAAGAGGACATCATTGCCCCTCAAAGTGTTCTCCGATGTGAGGGCCGCAAGGATATCCATGGCCGGAATTTCGGTTGCTTAGGCACGCACGGCAGCTTAAGATTGGAGGATTCGTTAGAAATGTCATGCAATATTTTTTACTATGAATTAGCACTTAACATGAGCCGTGGGCAAATAAGCAAGTGGGGGCGGAAATTCGGGTTCGGCAGCCGCACCGGTATCGACTGGCCGGGCGAATCGGCCGGCCTGCTCGAAACGGCTGATTCCACCCTTGCGCGTGTCAATTTGTCTATAGGGCAGGGACGCCTGACTTCGACACCGCTGCAAATTGCCCGAATGAAGGCGGCTATCGCCAATGGCGGCAACCTGCTCACCCCCTATCTGGTCGAGAAAATAACCGATCACGAAGGTAATGTGGTTCATTACACACAGCCGGAAAACACACGGATACCAATAACTCCATCCAACTTGAATGCAATCAGAGCCGGAATGATACGCTCTGTGGAAGGAACACGCGGAACGGCCCGCCAGGCCGGTCTTGAACGATATAAGGTCGCCGGGAAAACGGGCACTGCCGAAATCGGCCCCAGCCAACCTAATAATGCGTGGTTTGCGGGCTTTGCCCCCTACGACAACCCCAAAATAGCTTTTGCCATCGTGATCGAACGCACGGAAGGATACGGGGGCGGAGACGCCGCTCCGCTGATGCGCAAAATACTGGACGTAATCTGGGAAGAGATATCAGAATAAGAATGGTATCGGCTCTGCAATGCCGCGAAAATGCCCCCCCTACCAATCGTTATGTTTTCCATAATTTTCTTTATTAAACCTATCATGGGCGTAGACACGGCTACGGTGTGAGAAATCGGCACGTGGCGCTGCTGAACGGTTTGGGGGGGAGCAGCCTCGGGACGTGGCCGAAAAGACTGCCGGCGTAATGCATGACAGGCATCTTGCCTGTCCAGAGCGCACGCAGGGATGCGTGCTATACTATGAAAAGCATCTTGTGTTACTATATTTCTCATTTTGCACCTTTTCGGCCTATTGTCGCCGGATGCAGTTTAACCTTATATGGAGCCAACGCGATGTGGCATGTATGGTTCATCGCACTCCTGGCCCTTTCAATAGGAGCGGTGACGGTGAGCGGAAGTTTTGTAGCCGGGATGAAACTGCATGGCTGGATGCCGCAAAAACCGATGATTTAACCGGCGCATCGTTACACGGGGACTATTCTCTTTAAGGCCTGCTTGCTTCTGATACAAGGTGCAGTGAGTAGCCAGATATTGACAGGTCTGCGGCGCACTGAAATGTTCGGGGTATTACTTAAAATTACCGTTTCTGTACTGGACATAACTTTCTTGAAACGAGTCAGCGCCCAGATGTAAAAGCGTCACTTCCGGTGGGCATAATAGCCGAATGTGAGTCCCGCGCGTAGCGCCGAGTCCCTGATTGATGGTAAAGAGCGTCCCCTTTTCCCGAAAAATCCCTCTTGCCCGCCTGGCCCCGACCATCGAACGGGTCACTATGGCACCTTTGAACGGCAGTCTAATCTGTCCTCCGTGTGTATGTCCGAAAAACGCCATTTCCGCACCCCTTTCCACGATTTCCGGCAGCACGTCAGGACTGTGGGCCAGCACTATTGAAGGTATATCACCCACTCCTTCCCAGGCCGCAGAATGATCACATTGGAAAAAAAACGTATCGTTCAGCCCAACGACCGCCAGCTTATCACCATTCTCCATTTCCGTTATGCTATGTGAATCTTCAAGTACCTCAACGCCGTGTAATCTCATGCCATCGCGTAATTCGTTGACCGGATTGGGCACTTTCCGCCTTGAAGGACTTTTGGATGGTTTGTTTTTATGTATGGAAAGATATTTGCGCCACAGTTCGGTTGAGCGGTAGAAATCATGCCCGCCTAATACCGCATACGCCCCACGGCCCGCAGCCTTACTGCTCATTTCCGCCAACTCCAAACAAGAATCCAGCCCGGGCGGGGAGTCGAGGATATCTCCGGTAAGAAATACGAAGTCCAGGTGTGCAGCTTCCTGAATTGCTCTGCGGATAAATTCCAGTTTTACGCGATCCTTACCATTACCGCTGAAATGCGTATCTGTCACATGAAGAATGTATGACTCCGGCAAACCGTTTGCCGGAAGAACTATTGGCTCGGCAGTCTCGGATTCAGCAAATGGCACATTGAGCCGCCATACACGGAACCGACGAGTCTCAAAAAACGCCATCCAAATAAATAACGGCACTATCACTAATGATAATAAAACTGAGAACGTAATCAAATACGGCAATATGCACCTCCTTACACCTGACATTTAATCGTTTTTATTGTACAATACTATAGTTTATACTTTTCCGGGCTTTTAATCAACGTTGATAATTTCGCATCGCATTTACCTTTCGGTAAGATGGAGCATAATAATGTTGCTTAAATTAATTTTATTGCTTACAATTACACCATTAGTAGAGCTTGTTCTGCTGCTTAAACTGGCACAGATGACAAGCGTATCTTTTACTATCCTATTAGTGATTGGTACCGGAATAATTGGCGGAATACTGGCAAAATTAGAAGGATTGAAAGTCATGGTAAAACTCCAGACGGAACTCACCCGGGGACGCTTGCCTACAGACCCTGCTATCGAAGGGGCAATGATATTGGTTGCCGGCGCACTTTTACTGACGCCCGGTATCCTTACTGATGCTCTTGGGTTTTCTTTCCTTTTCCCGCCGTCAAGAAGTATCTTGAGAGGTATTATAAAAGCCAAACTGCACGTTATGAAAAACAACGCATCATTCAAAATGAATGTTTTCCATGAGCAGGAAGGCGATGGATTCCGGCCGATTCATGATGAACCTCCGCCCGGAGCTCCGCCGCTGGAAACGGATGTAAATGATAAGGGTAGTGGCAGTGAGAGTAATGATGCCGAGGCATAAAAGGCTATTGCGGTAACGATGGGCTGATTAAATCATTAAATAAACATTATGAGCAATATATGAACGCTAAAGATAAAATTAAAAATCCCGGGCAACGACGCTGCCCGGGGGAAAAATACGAGATTACTAAAGCAATATGCAACGCAAGGCAAGCAAATGATTATCCTAAATGCGTTATGTGCTCGTTCGCAGGCCAGGACGGTCAAAGTGTGTCGGGTGGCGACCCTAAGATAAAGAAAAGCATATTCAGAACCAGTTTCATTGCCGGTGAGACCCCGGGCGAGATCAACGATTATGTCATGCGCAAGGTAGGTTTTGCCACCGCTCAATACCTACGCGCCCGCAACGATAAACAGGGAACTATTGCCATCGGATGCGATAAAAGAGGTAATTCCAGAAATTTCAGCCGTATTTTCGGCGAAGGTGCACAATCCGCAGGGATGAAGGTCATCCATATAGGCCCGGCCATGCCGGATATGATCCGGTTTGCAATGGAAAAAAACAACCTCGATGCCGCTGTCTTTATCTCCGGATGCAATGCAAGAGCCGCTATCAATGGTGTTCGAATTATAAACTCTGACGGCAGGCCGATACTTTACAACTCCGGACTGGAAAAAATCGGCCTTATTGCCAGGCGTATCAAGGCCGGACGAAAAAACGCACAGAATAAAAACGAAACCTTGCGGGTATTGCCGGATTACCGCGATTTCCTGAACGGATATTTACCGGGATTAAGCCCTTTGAAAGCCGTAATCGATTGCTCCTCCGGCATCGGCGGCGAGATTGTCCCTTACGTACTGGCTAAAACACCCCTGGAAATAACTAAAACCCATGGTGATGCAGAGAACAAATCCGAACTGCTGGGGTTGCGTTTTCCCGCCGGACAGGTAAATACGATTATCCAGCAGGCTATCAGAGAACAAAACGCTCACCTGGGGATGGCTATTGATTATGACGGTGATATGTGCGTTTTTTATGATGATTTGGGGATACCTTTGAGAAACGATATTGCTGCCGCCTTAATCGCCGGTGAAATGCTCGAATTAAACCCTGGAGTCCGAATCGCTTATGACCTGCGGGCCACCGCCGCTTTCAGGGAAGAAGTCCTCAAAGCCGGCGGACAACCGTTGCGCACCAGCACTGCGCCCGGACGCTTCTGTGAAGCCGTGATTGCTAAAAACGCTGTATATGCCTTCGATTTAAACGGAAAACATATGTTCAAAGCTTTCAATGGCGGTGAATCTCCACTTATGGCCTTCCTCTTGCTGTGCAGAGCCGTTGCGAAAAAACAGCTGCCGCTTTCCGCTCTCGCTCAAGATGTACAGCGCTATGCTTATAGCGGTATCATCTCGCATGAAATGCCTACACCCGAAAAAGCCGCTGCAGCCGTTGAAACCCTTAATGAAGAATTCGCCGATGCTGAAAAAGACGATCTCGACGGGATTACTTTCCGCTTCCCATCCTGGTGGTTTAATGTTAAACATGTACCGGAATCCCGAATTATTAAGGTGTGCGTCGAAGGGCCTTCCGAAAATGAAGAAAAAGAAGGAAGACATGCCGTTGAGGAAATTATCAATCAATATCAAGACCAGGGCTGAACCAACCGGAGCCATTTTATGGATAAATCTCGCAGCTTAGAATGCACGATAAAAGCCAAAAACTGCCTCATTGAAAACGTTCGCTTCGTCGATGGGAGCAGGCATTTGGACGAGACAGAAACCGACATACTGCTCAGCGACGGCAGAATCAAAAAAATCGCCCCCCATCCGCTGAATTCCGACCTGATTATTGAAACAGAGCAAGAATATGTCCGAATCGACGCTAAAGGGCTATGGCTATGGCCGGGATTAGTCGACGGCCATGTCCACTTACGTGAACCGGGATATGAACACAAAGAAACTTTCGCTTCCGGATGCCGCGCCGCAGCTTGCGGCGGCTATACCACCGTGATATGTGAACCTAACACCAATCCCCCCCTGGCCTCTGCCTGCGTTATTAACGAAGCAGCACGTAAATCTAAAAATGACGGCTGTGTTAACGTCCTTTTTAAAGCCGCAATGACACACAATCGTGAAGGCCGACGCGTCGCCGAATATCAGGAATTCAAAGGTACCTCCGATGTCGTTGCACTCAGCGACGACGGCGACCCCGTGAGCTCGGCACTGTTGTCGGATATGGTCTGCCGTGAGGCCGCCAAAACCCCCTTCGTCCTTAGCCCGCATTGTGAAGACTCGGAAAGGGTTATTTCTGATTATGAGTCCGGTGCTTATCCCGGTTTCAAACGTACGCTCCCATACCATAACGAAACCTTATACGTGGAAAGAGATGCCCGATGCGCCTTGAAACACGGCTGCAAAATACATTTTAGCCATTTGAGCTTCGAGTCCTCTGTCAGCTTAATATCCGACATCAGAAACTCGCCCTCACTAAAATCGAACATAACCTGTGAAGTAACTCCGCACCATCTGCTGCTCTCAGAACGTGACTACACACCGGGAAAAACGCCGAGAGTCAACCCGCCCTTGAGATCTAAAAATGATGTTGCTGCTCTGCAGGAAGCACTAAAAGACGGACGTATAGACGCTATAGGAAGCGACCATGCCCCGCACTCACATTCGGAGAAATTGCAGGGTGCTATGGGGTTTATCGGTTTGGAAACCTCCCTTGCACTTATTCTGACCCACTTCGTCAGGCCGGGGCATATTACCCCTTTGGATGCATGCAGGCTGCTGAGCAGCGCGCCCGCTATAATCTTTAACATTCATGGCGGCTCAGCTATTGAAGGACAAAGCGCAGACCTGGTGCTTATTGATCCGCATAGAAGATGGGAGGTAGATTCGGAGAATTTCTACTCAAAATCAAAAAATACACCTTTTGAAGGTCACCAACTGATCGGGAAAGCTATAGGAACTATAGTTAAGGGAAAATTTGTATTCGCTGATATCTCGTTAAAAAACAGGATAGTTAATTAAGGAGTGGAAGAATAATAATGAATGATAAAGATAAGATACGATTAGGAATTATCGGAATCACCGGTCGTGGCAAGCTGGCAGTCATCTGGGACACTGATGAACCCCGGGCCGTTATTGCCGGTGGTATGGACTTACATGACGACGCACTCAGAGATTTCCAAGAGGCTTATGGCCCCGACGTATTAATTACGAAAAACGCAGATGAACTGATTGAATCTCCTGACATTGACGCTATAGCGGTAATGAGCCCCGATTGGACACATGAGGGCTATGTGATAAAGGCGTTCGAGGCCGGGAAGCATGTTTTTTGTGAAAAGCCTATGGCTATCTCTATAGATGGATGCGATCGGATGCTTGAGGCCTGGAAAAAATCCGGGAAAAAATTTATGGTCGGATTCAATATGCGCTACATGAATATGTTTCGTACGATGAAGGATATCGTCGATTCAGGTACTATAGGAGAAATTAAAAATGTCTGGTGCCGCCATTTTGTGGGATTTGGTGGGGAAGTTTATTATCACGACTGGCATGCAAACAGTAAATATTCAAATGGACTGCTGCTGCAAAAAGCCTCCCATGATATTGACATGATCCATTGGATCGCCGGTGAATATACCGAAGCCGTATGCGGTATGGGTGGATTGGACTATTACGGAGGCGATAAACCGAACGGGCTGACATGCCCCCGGTGCGATGAAAAAGATATCTGCCCGGAGTTCCAGACTAATGCTAAAACCAGCAAAGATACAAATCAGATGGAGATGTGCGTTTTCAGGAAAGAGGTCGATGTTGAAGACAACTCTTCCGTTCTCATGCGGTTAAACGGCGGGATCAAGGCCGTATATATGCAATGCCACTTCGCTCCGGAAACATGGCGTAATTACACCTTTATTGGTACTGAAGGGCGAATGGAGAACGTTGATAAAAATTCCAAAGTAATCGTTAAACTGCGCGACCATTCCAAAAGAACTCAGAACCTTGCCGACAGGGTTTACGATGTTAAGCAGGCCAAAGGCGGCCATGGCGGAGCTGACCCTCTCGTCTGTAAAGATTTTATCGACATGATATTATCAAATACCCGCCCGGTCGCCACTCCCCTGGCAGGCAGGATGAGCGTGGCCGCCGGCTGCGCCGCAACGGAATCTATCCGAAATAATTCAGAACTTGTTGAAATCCCCCCTGTTCCAAAACACCTGCAAGGCTTTGTCTTTTGAACTGAACCTTTAGCAATGATAGGCGGGGGTGGCTTTACAATAAATGCTGACAGATAATTTTTAGTGAACATTTCTCTCAGTTCCCCCACTAATAAAATGATATGAACCCGTATAATAAAACAAAGCAGGAGGTAGTTAATAGTTTTTATTGAAAACATATCAAATTTAGCTATATTTTGCATAATATCCCTTTCCTTCCTCGTAACGGGGTGTCAAACGGAAGATCAGCATTACTCCGGTATGGAGGACCAGGGAATACAGGTAGAAACAGATACCCCTACATCCCCCTCTCCTTCCGGTCCTGCAGCTGGACAACAAGAACCGAGCGGTGAGCAGGCTCCCTCAGAAATAAACGATGGATTGGAAGCCCTAGCCTCGGAACCTGACAGCGGGGAAGTTCCCGCCGAATCTCCCCTTGAAGAACAGACAGGCATGGTATCTGAACCACAAGAACAGGAAGGTGAGCATGAACAGGATTCATTAGCGACCGCCCCATCGGATACCCCCCAGCCGTACCCTTCCACTGAGCGCGAGAGCTTTTCTCCGGATCAAACTGACACGGAAGGGACAAGCTTAATTGAGGAATCTGATTACAGCCCTGAAACTGTGCTGGCGACTGTAAACAGCGAAGACATCCTCTTTCAGGACCTGTATGAAGAATTTAATCGTCTGCCGCCGGACGAACAGAACCGTCTACGCAACCGATTGCACAAGCTGCTTGAAGAAATGATAAAAAAAGAATTGATAATTCAAAAGGCGCATGAAAAAGATATAGTTTATTCTGAACGTTATCAGCAAAATGCAGCCGAACTGGAAGCATCACCTGAAGGAGATAATATGGACGATGAGGAAATCAAACAAACCGCCCTCATAGGAACCTTTATTGAAGAACTGACAAGCGA
>PUNP01000117.1 GCA_003551785.1 Candidatus Brocadiaceae bacterium
CCGGCTTAAAAATCCCCGCTTCGTCCTGATCAATCATTAAGTATGAATGCTTTGATATCATTACTTTCCGCGATGGAACTTTTCGGGAAATGTCTTTGTAAGCTTCTCACAAGGTAATCTCCGTCGTAATATAGTTGATATCCGGGAGCAAAATATATAAAACCAACAATAGGAATTATTACCGTTCTTTTGTCCGGTTCGATCTCGATCATGTTTAAATCATTTTTCAGGATGTATTTTGCTCGAGGCTGTTGAAACTGTGTTCGTTCAATGAAAAGGGTGGGTTGGGCAATAAGTGCTGCAAAGTCAGCATTAAATGAGGGTTCGGCGACATATACATATTTGCGATCGGCTTCATCAAAACTGTTAACATAATGCCCAATATTTACAAAATCCATCGTGAAAGCCTTTTTGACTTCGGGTTTTGGAGCCCATTTAAAAAAATACTTATCAACTTCCCGGGCAGCGATGGAGAAAAAAAGGATGACGAAAGTGGAAATTAATATTTTTTTTCTACTCAATTTTTCATTGAGGAATTTAAATATTAAAAATACTCCTGCGGCCGATATGATATACACCACAGGTAAAACACCAAGGACTCCAACTGAATGAGGTATTTGGTTGATTTGGAGCATCCCGGGCAGAAGCATGACGAAAAACCATCCCAAAATGAGTGTGTAAACGGCCGTTAATCGGTAATTGCCGGCTTTTATCCATTGCCGTAAATGGTACAATCCAACCGTGAATCCTGTAACGAACAGTATTCCCAATGGCCGGGAAAGCATAGCTTCTCCCGGGATATTGTGTCTCCAGTTGGGATCACCGCGGAAATTAAACATTCCAAGATGGGCGGCGACGCTTCGGGGCAGGGACGAGAAATAGTGAGCCGTTCCAAACTGATTCCCCAGTTCACTTATGCGTCCCCAAAAATGATCCGGATTATAAAGGTAGTATATTAACATGGGGGCGGCCGTCAGGAAAGCCGAAAGAATGAATACAAGCATTAAATAAAGGTATTTCTGTTTTTTACCCTGCTTTATATAGTACAACCAATAGAAAGACAAAGGAAGAGGCAGTATCAGGGGAGCGATTCGAAATGATATGTAAGTGTGCAGTCCCAACCCAAAAATTAATCCCGACACAAAAATAGCATGAAATTTCTCCGTACGCAGACCTTTGAGAAGGAAATACATAGAGAAACACAATAGAAAAGGCACCATTATAGCACGAAAAGCTACCCGGCTTGCATTGATATGCCAGAAAGAAAAAGCAAGAAAAAAGGCGGCGAGAAGGCCTATATAATGCGCATTTTCCTTCTCATCAGGGTGAAGAAAAGCCCCTTCTTTAGTTAAGAGATAGATTCCCGTAATGGTGAAGCCGCCGATAATAGCCGGGAAAAACCTTAGGGAGAATATGCTGATTCCGAATGCACGAAAAGCTAAGGATATGAGCCAGATAAAAAGCCCCTCAATCTCCCCTCCAAGATTGAAACTGTATAAGAGTCTGAAACTACCATCTTCTATCAGATGGGCTGCCGTATTCCCTTTGAGTGCTTCATCCACCCAGATGCCCGGCGGGATGCTTTCCAGCCTCCACAATCGAAGGGTTATCCCAAGGGCTGTTATGAGCAGTACAAACGACTTTTCAGCCCAGGCACTGGTAGAGTTTCGAATCATTCAGGAATACACCTCAATGTTTACTTCGTAGTTAACTTTAATGAAAAATAAGGGTTATCCGGCCCCCCTGGTTTCATGCGGCGCTACACCTTCGGCAGGCACATAGAGGAATACCGATTTAAATATACCGCCCCAGTTCCACATGTCCTTACTTCGGAACGTGAAACTGTTTACCTCGCCCGGGCGCAGCATATCTGTTACGTCCACATCAAATTCCTGGTTGTAGTTGCCGCTCCACGATCCACCCAGGTCAAGGGTGCTTACCGTGTCGCCGTCGTCATTCTGCCAGGTTACCCGTCGGCCGTTGATAAAGAAATCCATGTGTCCAAAAATTCCGGTCACCACCATCCGGATTTCCTTTTCTCCCGCCCGCTCCGGGATATAAGCAGCGTTACGGTACCAATTAAACCCTTCATACTCAGCCTCCTCCCTTTGCCAGGAATGACTGGAGCGCATTGTCAGCCATCCGGGCATAACCTGGTCGGCTCCTTCGACGTTACCGTCCGGATCCCCTTTGAATAGGGCGGGAGGCTCAAAATCGTACCATTCCTCTTCCATGCCGGCAGCATCGGGATCATGGCGGAAATACCAGTTCTGAGGCAGCATGACGAGTAATTCGCCGCTTTCCCCGCTCTGCCTTTCAGCGAGTTCCCTGTAAGTATTGTAAAGTGAATACATGCTGAAAGGACGGCCGTAGTACCAGTGGTGATCGACATAGTGGTGGTTAACCGATTTTACATATTCAAGAAAACTCAGGTAATCCGATGCACGCCGGTGTGCTTCAGCAAAGTGTCCGTCCTCTTCGGCTTTCCTGGTCTTGAGGTATTTGACCATGTGCCGCTGACAAAGACGCCACATGTTCACCCTCCTTTTGTGCATTTCGGTTTCGGCGAGCTTTTCGGCCCGGTCTATATAGGAACCAAGGTGCCTGGCAAACTCTACACTGTAAAGACGCGTCAAAACTTCGTCACCGTGCCTGAAAGCGTCGGTCTCAATAGTCCGGCGGGAAAGTGCGTCAAAAAACTCATACATCGGCTCCCAGGCAGGACCGAACATCCCCCTGCACATATCCTCAAGTTCCTGCTGGATGTCAAGTTCAGTATTCCAGTACAGACGGCTCCTGATCCAGTGGTTGAGACCGGCGGCAAACCACGAATGAGAACAGGCTTCCGGTGTGAACCCGCGTACGCCCGTGCTTTTGTACCACGGGATTTCCAGGGCCAGCTGGTAAGTTCGGAACACGGGCAGGTTCTGCTGAAAGGTTATATAGGGGTCGTAATCGCGAAGATACATGTTGGATGTGCCGGAACCCCATCCCTTGATAGCTTCCCGGACCTGTTCAAGCAGATAAGTGCGCGGTTGATTCAGAATAAGTTTTTTTAAGTCATCCGGCAATCTGCGGAAAGCGTCCATATCCTCCAGCGTCTCCGCATCAAGAAAGGTATGAAAGGGGTCATATCCGAGCGGTGCTAAGTAGGGTGCAAGCTGATGCGGCACTTCACCGTCCGGCGGGGCCATGAGGTTAGAATAGACATAAAAACCATACTGAAACTCGCGGCCTGGGAATTTTTCATCTATCCTGTCGAATATCTCACGGGTGAAATCCAGATACAGGCCCATTATATCGCGCGGATCGCCTTCGCAGGCTGCCGTACAGTCCGGGCATTCACAAAACTGCGCTCCGTCAGCCAGTGCAACAGGATAGCCCCTGGCATCGGGATTCTCGGTGAAATATCCGGTAAGGAATTCCACCGCTGCTTCAGTGACGTCGGGATTCGTCATGCACAGATGAGTCGGGCTGCGCTGTCCGTCGCGAAGTGCATAATACTCCGGATGCTCTTCGAACGTGTCTCTGCCTACTATCCTGTGGAAATTATGGCCGCGCGGGGGAGCCCAGCCTCCGAACTTGTTGCGCCTCATCCATTCGTAAAACTCTGACCGCGTTTCCGCATCCCGCCGTGCATACTGGCTGGTCATCGTGAGCTGAATCGATCTTTGTTCAAATTCGGGCTCCCTTATCATCTGGAATTCGGGAACGGTTATCGTTGACATTTCAGGAAGCGTTTCACCTTCCTTTCCCGGATAAAACCACCTGCATCCGAGAGTCTCCAGAAACTCATACATGGCATGGCCCGCACCTTCAAGGGTTGAACCGGTCAGGTAAAGGACTTTCCGTTCCGGATCACTGTGGATAATAAGAGCATGCGGCTTCAGACTGTCAGCCTTACCTGTCAGCCCGGCCTGGCGTGCAGCCGGAGTAGGTCCGATCTGGATAGTATTTTCAACCGTGACATCTTCCGCATCTTCCACGCTGAAAGCCTTCAGTTCGGCGCCGCTTATGTCACTTACTATTCTCACAAAATCGCTGAGGGACTCCTCAAAACGTTCCTGCTGTCTTTCTGATGCGATTGGATAGTCCGACGGCTGATTTGCATAAATTATATCGAACTTCGCCTCCCCGTCCTCAACAATTGCCATCATAGCGCCGGCATCAGTATCGCCTCCTGCAGCGGAGCCTTTAACTTCAGGAGAGCAAGCAGAAATAACAAGAAAAAACACTATTAACGCAACAAATAAAGCATCGCTCATGAGAATCGTCCTCCGTAAAAAAAAGCTTAATTGTAAGTATTCAGTGAACCGCGTTGCTCAATGTTATTATGATACTCGATTGAAACACCTTAATCAACCATGCATTCTATCAAATGTCCGCCCTCGTCCCTGTCAAAATAGTGTAAATTGTATCATATGTGATAATCCCGTATAATGGGTATCTTCATTCCTCCGGCACGAAGCCAGGTGTCTGCTCTACTTACAAACAATAACTATTTTATGAGCGAAAATGTCATAGAAAAATCCTGTTGTGGACTCAAGGTATGTCTCATCAATCCTCCCGTATTAGGGGTGCTGGAACCCTGGTATGACAGGCCGGATTACGGGCGGACAGCTCTTGCCTATCTTGCGGGTTATTTGAGAGCTTTTTCCGCACATGTCCCCGTCATTATAGATGCAAAACTTGAAAGGCTCGACTTCCGGGGTGTGCGTAAGAGGGTGGGCGAACTGCGCCCGGACGTCGTCGGTTTAGGAGCACTGACCAATGAGATAAAACCGGCCGCCTATCAGGCTGCTCTGATAAAGCGCGACTTTCCCCAAACTCCGGTCGTCGTCGGAGGGGCTCATGTGACCGCTATGCCCCAGAAGACTCTGGAAGAGTTTCCTTCCTTTGATGTTGGCGTAGTGGGAGAGGGCGAGCAGACGCTTCTGGAACTTTGCAATGCTTTGCAGGACGGCATGAAGCAGCAGTCACTCCATTCTATCGATGGCCTGGTTGTCCGCCAGGGACGCGGCATTCTGGTGACTCCGTACAGGAAACGTATCATGAACCTTGATGAGATACCCGTTCCGGCATGGGACCTTTTGCCCCCCGCCGGCACTTATTTTGTTCAAACAATGCGTGGCTGTCCTTATAACTGCCCCTTCTGTATGAATCCTAACGGTAAAATCATCCGCCAGCGTTCGGTGACGGATGTTATCGATGAATTGCAGTGGCTCGTTGAGGATTTTCAGCCTGGAATGATCAGTTTCGGTGATGAATTGTTCAGCCTTGATAAACGCCGTACGCATAAATTGCTTGATGCTATGATAGAGAGGCGGATCGCCCGGAAAACAAGGTGGATCGTACAGACGCATGTGAATCATGTCGATGAATCACTTTTTGCAAAATTCAAAGCGGCTGGAGTTGAACGCGTTGAGCTGGGAGTTGAGACTGGAGACGACAAAACATTGAAAAGTCTTAATAAGGGGATCAATTTAGAAAAGGTTCGCAGAACCTGTAAAGCGGGGAAAGATGCCGGAGTCAATATCGGGATATTTCTTCTTTTCGGGCTGCCGAACGAGTCTTTGATGAGTATTGAGCGGACGATCGATATCGCCGTGAAAATCAATCCCGACCTCCCTATGTTCGGAGTTATGACGCCTTATCCGGGCACCGAGGTGGGCAGGATGGCCGCAAAATCGGAGGGGGGATACCGGCTGAAAACCATGGACTGGGATGAATATAACAAGCAGATCGGAGGGGCTTTGGAATTCGCACAACTAAGCAGGGAACGTATCGAACGGCTTCAGGCCAAAGCCTATCTCATGGTCTATTTGAAAAACTGCCGATTCATTGATCTTGCACGTGTACTCTGGGAATACCGTTACGGAGTGGTTAATGTCCTGAAAAAAATGGTGTTGGGCAGAGATGCATTACGTGGCATATTAGCGAAACCTGCTGACTATGAAGAGATGATCCGCTCACCCGTTCGAATACGTCCCGATGCACTGGTAGATGCGCGCGAGAAATGGTATCAATATCAAATGAACGAATTGAAGGAGCAAAGGCAATCGCACTGCGAAAAACATTAATTGCGGCGTTTTTTTTAATATTCCTTTTGATCGGGTTGTTTATTGCCCCCGATTATGGTCTTTCCTGGGACGGTCCCATGGAAAGAAATCGTGGAAAGGAGACCTGCTATTACCTTTACTCGGGGCAATGGACGATCCCGGATTGGGTCGACCCTTACCATGGCCAATCCTATGTCCTCTCACTTGCACTGCTTGAAAGGATTTTCATCCCTGAAAAACCCTCCCGTCACCTTTTCCCGGATGACAATACCCGATGGTTTGAACATGACACAGACATGGACCTGCAATCAATTTATACTTTTCGCCATCGCATGAACTTTCTGCTTTTTTTTGCCGGTGTGGTTGCATTCTTCCTGCTGGCTGTAAAAACCTTCCAGGATTGGAAGTTGGGATTGCTGAGCTGTCTTATCTTGCTCCTGTCTCCCAGGATATTCGCTCATTCTTTTTTCAACCCCAAGGACCTGCCGTTTTTATCTGTTTTTGTTATCGCCGTTTATACTATGCTAAACTATTTTGATAAGAAGACCTTTGCAGCAGCAGCCATTCATGGTATCGTCTGTGCTTTTCTCATTGGTATAAGAATTATGGGGATTCTTGTGCCGTTTTTGACCTGTTGTTTTTTACTCTATGAGAACCTTGCTCATCATAAAAAGGTCGGGCACGAGCCTGTTTGTAAACAATCCAATTTTACTATCTATATTGCCTATCTTGTGCCGTTTACGGTTTTCTTCTGGCCGTTGCTCTGGAGCCGCCCCCTTGTGAATTTCACTAATGCCTTTCTGGATGCAAACCGGCATACATGGCCCGGATTTAATTTATTTGCGGGGCGGTTGATCCCGGCGGCGGACCTTCCCCGGTATTATATTCCGGTCTGGATTCTCATCACCACTCCGCTGTCATATATTTTTCTTTTCATAACAGGGCTGTTTGCCTTAATGCGTCGCGCTGGGGGCCCGGGGGGAACAAGGCAGAGGAACCTGCTTATATGTGCTTTATGGTTCTTTCTGCCGTTGCTGACTGTTGTAATTTTGCGTTCGACTTTGTACGACGGATGGCGGCAGATGTTCTTTATCTATCCGGCACTTGTTATAATTGCTGTTTACGGTTGGCATACACTTTATGGATATTTGAGTCGCCATAACGCGCCTCGGTTCTTTGTTTACCTCCGATTAGCACTGATTGTTGTGCTGATCGTTCAGTTGGGTTCTGTCGGTTCGTTTATGGTGCGTTCCCATCCTTATCAGCATGTATATTTCGGAGACATCGCCTATTCCCATTTTTTAGATGTCGATAAGGACGGGTTTGAACGCGATTACTGGGCTCTGTCGATGAGAGAAGCTCTGGAGTATATATTGAGTCAGGACGATCGTGAGGAAGTGAAAGTGCATCCTGAGAATTGGATTCCCCAGGTCAATTCCTATATGTTAAGTCGTGAAAAAAGGGGCCGGCTCAGATTTGTTTCTCAGATTGATGCGGCTGATTATTATATAACCCATTATAGATGGCATATGTGGGGACATGTGGAATTCCCCCCGCAGGGCGCATCAAGAAGCGTCGAAGAGTTCTATAGCATAAGCGTGGACGGAGTGAATATTTTGACAGTTTTCAGACTGAATTAAGGTTGATGCATTTTTACTCTTGGTTTTTGTATTCTAAATGGTTTCACAAGTTGATTTGTCCATAATTATTCCTGCCTATAACGAACAGCGGATCATCACGCAAACAATACGCGAAATATCAGACACATTTGATGGCGTTTTTCCCGTTTATGAGGTCATCGTCGTGGATGATGGATCGGATGACCGGACTGCTGAAATTGTCGAGGGAATCAAAAATCCTGATATACGGTTGATCAGGCACGGTGAAAACCGGGGCAAGGGGAGAGCCGTAAAAACCGGTATGCTTGCCGCTCAGGGGACGATGCGGCTTTTTACGGATGCCGATGGTTCAACATCCATAACGCACTTCTTCGATTTTCTTCCCTACATGAACGATTATGATCTTATCATTGGTTCAAGGGCTCTCCCGGAAAGCATTATTCTCGTCGATCAACCGTTTTATCGACGATTGCTGGGGCGGTGTGCGGGGGGGGCAATAAGGAAAATGTTGAATTTAAATTATCGCGATATGCAGTGTGGGTTTAAATTGTTGACTGCCGAGGCAGCGGAAAAACTCTTTCCGCGCATCCAATGTGATGGCTGGGGCTTTGACTTCGAACTTTTGAAAATGGCACAAATAGAAAACATGCGGGTCATAGAACTGCCTGTGACATGGGAGAACGAACCGGAATCCAAGGTTTCAATCCTTGATTATCCGAAGACCTTGAAATCGCTTTTATATATTCGGAAAGAGTTCAATGGCCGATAAATGGAAAAAGATTTTTAACATTCTATGCAGAAGAGAGAGCATTGGGACACAATTTTTCAGGTTCTCTCTCGTCGGTGTATTGAACACGACTCTGGATTTTTTAGTCCTGAACGTTTTAATTCTTACCATCGGATTGGGGGAAACCGTGACGCGCTATGTTATATTTACGGTTATTGCGGTTCTGATCAGCTTTACAAACAGTTTTTTTTGGAATAAGAACTGGACATTCAAAATCGATGTTCCGGTGAAGAACATGAAAAAGGCGTTTTTTCTGTTTTTCCTCATTGCGGGTTTGGGGCTGGTGTGGAATGTAATTACTGCAACAGCAGTTTATGCGCTTTTGGAACACCTTTACCCGGATATTCCAGGAATTATATCGGCAAATACCGGCGCTTTATGTGCACTGATCGTGGTTGTTATATGGGATTTCCTGGGGTACAAATACGTGGTGTTTAAAAAATAGTGAGAACAAAGATGATTGATCCAACTTCACAGCTCGATATTATATTGCGGCTCTCCTTCATCTTTGCGGATAATCTACAATGGGATAAAATTAAAAATCGTTCTCATTGGGCGTGAAAGCTTGCATTTTGACGTTTTTGACACACCGGCAGGATATGTTCATCCGGATATAAGTTGTAGGGGCGACTGGCGGGTCGCCCTGAAAGCGCAATTTTGTCCGTGATCGTTCAGGGGCGAACAGCCATTCGCCCCTACAGTCGATTGAGCGCCAAAAGGAAAACGAAGGCGATCTGATAACGCAGAAAGGTTCCCATTCCCATCGGCATTCTATCCGCAAAGTTGAAGAACCGCCTATTTTGCAGGAAACCACGTAATTAATAGCCATTATACTCAAAGAAAGGGGCGTGGCCGAAAAGGTGCTACGCATTTTCGGAGACTGCGTTCTGAAAATAAGGCGCCTGTCGGCGCAGTACTGCGCAAATATCCCAATTTACTATTCAGCTTAGTTCTTCTTTTGATTTTAGGTCAATCATGATAACCACGGGGACAAGCCCCGTGGAGTCTCCCTGTTGTTGGCGTTGTGTTTACCTGATAGTCAGTCATGCAAGCCACG
>PUNP01000528.1 GCA_003551785.1 Candidatus Brocadiaceae bacterium
GCTTAATGTAAGAGCCCACCGCCCTGCGGGTGACCCCAGGGGCATGGTAAACCCCGCTGTGAGCAAGGCCAAATAGAGGAGAAGGGACTGCCCGTCCCGCTATACTCCCGTGTTGGCCGCTGCAGGCAGCCGGCAACGGCTGTCGGAGTTGAATGATCGCCGCCTTGCATTTTTGCAAGGTAACAGAACTCGGCTTATGAGTCTCCTGCCGTCTCCTTAACCGTAACTATACCAACTGTCACCCCATGCTGTATATCGAAGAGATGCATTGGACATAATCAGGAATACTTAAAATTTAACGGAGTCATCAATCATGAATCAAAGTAAACTTTGGGCGCCCTGGCGAATGGAATATATCGCAGAAGTCGATAGTGAAAACGATTGCTTCTTATGCGATGCGGCAAACTGCGAGGAGGAGAATAAAAAAGATAAGTTAGTCCTTTGGAAAACAAATAATTGGGTAGTCGTTATGAACCGCTGGCCTTATAATAACGGCCATTTGCTCATAGCCCCCCATGAGCATATTGCAGAATTAGACCTGATTGATAAGAATTTCTATGAAGAATTTGGAATTGTCTTACATTTTTGCAAGGAAAAATTAGCTGAAGTTATGTCGCCTGACGGATTCAATATCGGTTTAAACATCGGACGCATTGCAGGTGCAGGTGTTGAAGACCACCTGCACTGGCACATCGTCCCAAGGTGGAACGGCGACACCAATTTTATGCCGGTCCTGACAGGTACAAAAGTCATCCCGCAATCATTGCTCGCTTTGTATGAACTGCTGACAAGTGACGGTGACAGGCCGGACACTTAATTATTAATAAGGAATGAAATGATGTCTAATCGAAATCAATGGGAAATAATTGAAGACACATCACTTGCCTCCTGGGCTATGAAAAGTACAGAGTCCAAAGGGCGCATGCATGAGGAACACGAGCATAAATACAGAAGTTCATACCAGCGTGACAGAGACAGGATTGTCCACTGCAAAGCTTTCCGACGTTTGGAATATAAAACTCAAGTTTTTTTAAACCATGAGGGTGACCATTATCGCACACGTCTCACCCATACGCTTGAAGTAGCTCAAATCAGCCGCACAATTGCCCGAGCGCTGTCTTTGAACGAAGATTTAACCGAGGCTATTGCGCTTGCTCACGATTTGGGACATACTCCTTTCGGGCATAGCGGCGAAGAAGCTTTACAGGAGATGATGGCTGATTGGGGTGGATTTGAACATAATGAACATGGCTTGAGAGTCGTTGATTTTTTAGAAAAGCGTTATCCGGATTTTGAAGGGTTAAATCTCAGCTATGAGGTTCGTGAGGCCATCATTAAACACACCACTCGCTGGGATAAGCCGACCGGAGGCAGCTTCCCCCCCGGCCCCCCTGTACTGGAAGCTCAGGTCGTAGAACTGGCCGATTCCATAGCTTATGACAATCATGACCTCGACGACGGGTTAAGCGCCGGGATATTACAATTAGATGACCTTGAAGGTGTTGTGCTTTGGAACAAAGCGATGAAGGAAGTGGTAAAAAGATATGGGACCCTGCCTCAAAAGCATATCACTCAGCAATGCATCAGATTCCTGATCAACTACTGTGTCACCGACCTTATAGATAATGCACGGAATATTCTGGAAAATCTTGCTATCTCCAGCGTTGAGAAAGTCAGGGCACATCCGGATAATATCATACAATTCAGCAGCCAGTTAGCCGAAGAGAAAACGGAACTGGAAGATTTGCTATACAATAAACTTTACAGGGACTATCGCGTGATGGTAAGTACTAACAGCGCACGCCGGTTTATCAGTGAAATTTTCAAAGCTCTGGTATCGGATCCAAGACAGCTGCCTCCGGAATATAGAAACGACAATATGGATACGGAGTCAACTTACAGGGCAGTCTGTGACTATGTGGCCGGTATGACGGACAGATATGCGCAAGACTTATACCTTCATATGTTCCACCCCTATCAGAAAATTTAACACTCTATATGTGAATTACATGCTCAACTATGTTATACTGTAATTTCCGGCTGATCCATGCTGCATCACCACCGGCACAGAAAATGGTGGCGACGAGTTAACGTTGATACTTTGGGGACTCGAACTTATTTATATGAGAAGAATAACAAATCTTTCGGAGATTTTAATTGATGATCAAGTGGTTTTTTAGGTGCATTTTTCTTTTAGTTGGCGCATCCGTCGGGTATAAGTTCGGCGATACGCTGGGAAACCCTTTCTATGGCATCCTGTTTGGCATAATAATATCTGTTGCAGCCATAATTTTTGAATGGTTTATAAGTTCTAAGCCCATCTCAGTAATATCTTCAGTCGTTTTCGGCGCTGTATTGGGACTTTTGTTGACAGCTATCGGGTCTGAAGCACTTAAGCTCGTCATCGGACCGATAGATGAGCAAATATCGCAAAGTATAAGCACTGCCATGCTGGTGGGATTCACTTATCTGGGGATAGCTATCCTTTACCAAACTCGTGACAAATTCAATGTGATTATTCCGTATGTTGAATTCAGGCGTGAAGAAAAAGGAGTCAAGCCTCTGGTGCTGGATACCAGTTCGCTTGTGGACGGCAGGATTGCGGATGTGCTGAAAACCGGTATAATTTACGACCCCGTGATTGTCCCCGAAATGGTATTGGAAGAATTGCATAATATCGCCGATTCGGATGAAAAAACGCGACGCGAACGCGGGCGCCTCGGGATGCAAATGCTGGATATTTTGCGTAAAGACTCCAATATTGAATTCAGCATTCAGAATCTGGACTCCGACCCCCATAAACCCGTCGATCAACGGCTGGTGGATGTTGCCAAAACCATTCATGCCCGCATAATGACTAACGACTATAACCTTAACCGAGTGGCTTCAATAGGCGGCATTGATGTCATTAACCTGAATGAACTCTCCAACGCCCTTCGGCCTACCGCCCTGCCTGAAGAACAAATTAAAATTAAACTTGTCCGTTCGGGTGAACAGCGAGGCCAGGCCGTTGGCTATTTGGACGACGGGACGATGGTAGTCGTCGAAGACGGGATTAAAATGCTCGGAAAAGAAGTTATGGTGAAAGTTACGAACACTATCACACGGGACAGCGGGCGGATAGTTTTCGCTGATATCGTGCCTCAAAGATCACGAAAATCATATTGACTCCTAATAAAGATAATATGAAAAATACTGATAACTTATTCTGTGCCTTAGTTCCGGCGGCCGGCTCCGGTGAAAGAATGAAAAATTCCGTCAGGAAGCCTTACCTTAAGCTAAAAGGAAAACCAATTTTATTCCATACTTTGCAACGCTTGCGATCTATCGATGAGTGTGAGAAAATAGTTATTGCCGTGCATCCGGGGGATATCGATGATTTCAAGATAAATTATGCAAAAACTATCAGCGAAAAGTATGGAGTGGATGATGTAATTGGAGGCGGTAAAACAAGGCAAGAGACAGTTTTCAACCTTTTAAAATACATCCCTGACTCTTTCAGCACCGTTCTGATTCACGATGCTGCAAGACCGTTAGTGAGACCGGAATTAATTGAAAAAGTATTTACTCAAGTGTCTGATAGTGGACAAAGCGCGATCGCAGCCGTCCCGGCCGATGAAACCGTAAAGAAAGTTGACAAAAATAAGCTTATAACGTCCACTCCGCCACGCTCTGAATTGTGGCTTGCCCAGACTCCCCAAGGTTTTCCGCTCGAAATCATCTTGCGAGCTCATGAAAAAGCTGCTAAGAATGGATGGAATGTCACCGACGACGCATCTGTTGTCGAAATGGGGGGCGGAAATGTTTCGGTCGTAGAGGGCTTTTATGATAATATTAAAATTACTACTCCGGAAGACTTAACAACAGCCGAAGCCATACTTAATTATCAAACTTCTAACGGAATTGTGAGTTATTAATTATGCCATTGTTCGAGACAAAAGGGCTTACGAAATATTACAGCCGCCGAGCCGTCGTGAATCATGTCGACCTGCACGTTGAAAAAGGGACGGTTGTCGGTATATTAGGACAAAACGGTGCCGGTAAGACGACGGCCTTCAGAATGTGTATAGGAATGATAAAACCGGCTTATGGCACTGTCTTCTTCAACGGAAAGGATGTCACTAACCTTCCTATGTATAAACGCAGTCGTTTAGGTATGAGCTATCTCGCCCAGGAACCAACTTTTTTCAGACATCTTACCGTAGAAGAAAATCTTACAGCTATACTGCAAATGCGAGGGGTTAAACGCGAAGAAAGACGGAATCGGGCGGACAAGATGCTCGATGAATTCGGACTTAGCCACCTCAAAACGCATATGGCCTATACGCTGAGTGGTGGCGAGCGGCGAAGGTTGGAAATCGCTCGTGCTTTATGCACCGACCCGAAGTTGATGCTACTTGACGAACCATTTACCGGTATCGACCCCATCGCCGTAGGAGAGCTTCAGGACCTTGTTGCCGGACTAAAATACAGAGGACTCGCCGTCCTTATCACCGACCATAATGTTCACGAAGCACTCAGAATCACTGACAGAGCGTATATTCTCAGTAAAGGTGAAATTGTCACGCATGGCACTTCGGAAGAACTTCTTGAAGACCCTGTCGCCAGGCAAAACTATCTTGGGTATAGAATTCAACACGTTCACATAGGGCGAGAAAAAAAAGAAAAAGAACCTGCTCAATCTTGAAGACAAAACACCGTATTCAAGATATTATAATTATAAATTGCATTGAATTTACAACCGGACATATGAGTATTATCCCATACCATCGCAACAATTATGCTTTGTCCGGATGGACGGCAGAGGAATTAACAACTTCTAAAGCCGGGAAAATCAATATCAGTCTCGACCTTGGGCTGTCCAGCGTAACTGTTGATAAAGATGCCCATAATTTATGCCTCCCCGACGGCGGCGTGATTGAAATTGAGCAAATCGTAGAAGCTGTCTCTAAACCGGAAGATTGCATCACAATTGAAGGCAGGCACGCCGGTAAAATTTATTTTTTCAGCGAAGAGCACTGCAAATATTATAAACTCTTTCAATATGAAAAAGATCAGTGTCCGACCATTGTTATAAACAACGCTACTATGCACCGAATCAAGGGAGTGAATCCATGGTCGGATGTGCAGGCTAAAATCAACACTATCCCGTCCCAAAAAGGTGGGAAATGTTTCGATACCTGCTGCGGTATGGGTTACAGTGCTCAAGTTCTTGCTTCAAAATTCCACTTTTCAGTAGTTACCTGTGAACGCGACAAATACGTCCTTGAAACTGCCGCACTCAACCCATGGTCCAAACCATTGTTCACTGACAGCAGAATTACCATACAGCCCCGGGATATGCGCGAATGTCTCCCAGAGTTTCCAGATAACTATTTTAATATGATATTCCACGACCCCCCTACTATATTCCAGGCAGGTGAACTTTATAGTGAAGAGCTGTATAATGAATTTGCCCGAGTAATTCGAACTAAAGGTTTCCTTTATCATTATATCGGCACTCCCGGGAAAAAGCAGGGTAAAAACTATAGCAGGGGAATTGCCAATAGGCTTAAAAATGCGGGCTTCTACAAGATAAATGAATGTTATGGCGGCTTAAAAGCGATAAGAAAATAGCAGAACCTGTTGCGGAATCGTTTATAAGCGCCATATCTTTCATAACATAAACCTTTTAATTGCTATATGTCGTATGATTAAGTGGAATATTGTGAATTGTGCAACAGGCTAACTTAACTCGAACGATTAGGAGTGAGGTAAAGAAATGAAAATACTCAGTATGTTGATTCTTGCAACGGTTTTTTTCCAGTTGAATCCCTCTTTGCACGCTATGGAGGAGAAAGCGATGTGGCGGGCCGAAACATCTGCAGAGTTTAATGAATGCACGCGCGATCGCTTCACGATAGTTCAGAACGATCCGTCGGGCGTGCGCTTGTGCCGTTCCTGGCTGCTGACCACGGAAAAAGCCGCTGCCCGCCCTAACCGTTATTTTTTGCGGCTTAATGAAGGTACGCGAGTCAAAAAAAAGTTCACATTAAATCAGAGCGGTATCCAGGAAGCCGACCTCTACATATACGACGGCGGACGACGGCATATGTCACCGGATTCTCCCATGCGCATCGAAGTCAATGGACATGTCATTGAACATACCGGATCTACTCACGAAACCGCTTCAGGATGGAGTCGCAGACGTATCTCTGGAGACCTGCTCGTTGAAGGTGTTAATACTTTCGCATTCAGTGAAAATGGTAGTATTATTGGCGATGTGAGAAGTCCGGTAAATAACAGCAAGGTAAGCTACGACGGCGGGGAGAACTGGCACCCGGCCAAAGGGGAGTTTGTTATACGCCTGCGCCTGCACGGCCATCCTCCGAAAGGTACTTTGACGTCGGTAGTCATAGATGCCGCACGTGTCCTCGCGCCGGATCAGCAACTTGGTCCCCTTCCTCACCCGGGTGACGCTCGAATCGAATTGGAGACCCAGGAGCCCGAGGGCACTTCAGTTGAGGTACTGTGGCGAAGCGGCGATACCCCGCAGTTCGATCCCCGGAACTGGAGCGCATGGGAATCGGGTAAGGAAGCCGAGGGCATTAATCACCGCTATTTCCAGTGGCGTCTGAAACTCGCCTCTGATGACTCTTCACTCACCCCTTTGATTCGTTCGGTTAATGTTACTTTTTCGGAATCTGAGGCTTCTCACCGCCCCCAATGGTATGACAATCTGGAGGTCCTGCACCATGAGCGTCCGAACAGAGTGCAAAGTTCCTACCCCTTCACCTATGAAACGGATACGCCGCGCGTGCAATATCTGCGCGATAAATACGAGCTTGAAAAACTGGTATCCAGCGAGAACAGCGATCTGGAAAACACTTCCGAAATACGTCACTGGGTGAGCCGGCAGTGGAAGGACGGCTGGAACTCGGGATATTACGGTTATTGCCCCCCCTGGGACGCTCTTATTCTGCTGGAAATGGCCCCGGAAAATCTTTGTCTGGGCATGTGCACTCATTATGCCACGGTTGTTACTCAGGCAAGCGCAGCGCTTGGTTACCTATCGCGAAATGTCATTGTAGAATCACACTGTGTGTCCGAGGTCTTTCTCAATGACTCAGGCGATTGGACCGTGCAGGATGGTGGTCTCAGCGGTGGTCCGGACGGTTATGCGGGCGGATTGCGTTTTGAGAAGGACGGCGAGCCTCTCAGCGCACTTCAACTTCACCGTTTGGGGGTGAGCGGATCGGATGCGGTCGAAGGCATACCCCACCCTGAGGTAGAAGAACCCCATCCACGCCGTACCCACTGGGACAGGTGGTACAGCCGGTTTGCTATACCTCTTCGAAACGACCACCTTTCGCATCCAGAGCCGGCTGAAGAAGAACACGGAATGGCTCACTATCGCTATGACGGTTACCTGTGGTGGTGCTCCGCCCCCGATAATCCCCCGGGAGATATTGGCATGTATTCTTTGTTAAGCAATCGTGAAGCAGATTTCTACCCCCCCGTCAATCTCACATGGATGGACTTCAATCCTGTCAGCGAAAATAAACTGTCAGTAACCTTCCACAACTCAACGCCCGGCTTTAGTGGTTACGAGGTAAATATCGATAACGAGGGATGGAAGGAAGTTTCATCGCCCATGGAATGGCCCTTACAACCTGGCGAAAATACCATTGAAGCCCGGTCAGTCAACGAATTTGGGCGTACCGGTCCGGAAACCCGAACAGTCATGAAATTACAAAAACCATAGAATTCATCCTTGCGGATAAGTAGATGGCCGTAATAACCACGAAAAATACTTGAGAAATATTCAGTTATGAGCAAATTTCCCAAGCCAATTCTCTAAATCGGCGGGAGTATCGATGCCGATCGACTGCATTTCAGTAATTCCGACTTTTATCCTCCAACCGGCCTCTAAGGCCCTTAGCTGTTCAAGTTTTTCTGTTCTCTCCAAAAAAGACGCAGGCATTTGAGAGAATTGAAGAAGAGCTTCGCGGCGATAGCTGTAGATGCCCAGATGCTTTAAAAAAGTGCCTTGTATCTCATTTTTGCCTTCATTCTCTTGCTTGCCGCGCACAAAAGGTATGGGCGACCTGCTGAAATATAAGGCGTTATAGTTCGAATCACATACAACCTTTACGTCTGCGGGGTTGTTATACACATCAACATCGCTGAAAGGATGCGCCAGTGTTCCCATTAAAGCATCTTCATTTTCGGTTAGCAACTCAACGACCTTATTGATTTGCGCCGGTTGTAATTCCGGCTCATCACCTTGAACATTAACAATTATTGAGCAGTCATTGCGCTGCTTAATGACTTCCGCGATTCTGTCCGTTCCGCTTTGATGGGTGGAGGAGGTCATTTGCGCCTTACCACCAAAACCAGTGACAACGTTGGCAATACGCTCATCATCGGTAGCGACTATAACTTCAGAAATATTCTCGGCGGACTCTACCCGCTCATAAACATGCTGAATGAGATATTTTCCTGTAGTTTCCCTGACGACCTCTAAAATAGGTTTGCCGGGCAGGCGAGTTGACTCATATCTGGCGGGGATAACTGCTAAGGTTTTCAAGTATTCACTCCCGATTCACTAAATTTATTTTTGTTTTTGGGCCGCCGCCAATGCTGCATGTTCTTTGCCACGCACGATAACTTTCTCGACATAAGGACGGGCGATATCGGCCATTTCATTGAGTGCTTCTTCACTGAAAGGCGGGATTTTACGCATTTCTTTCACAAGGCAGTGATCAGGTTGAAAATTTTGCAGCGCCAGCGTCTGAGCGCCCTGAAGTTCAGAGGCAATAAGCTGCACCTCATTTTTCCCAACTAAACCCGGGACGAGCGTGATTCGGAATTCATGCTCAATACCGCTGTCGATTACAAGTTCTGCCGATTTCCGAATAAGCTGCGCATCTACAGGAACACCGACGACTTTGCTATAAAAATCGGAACTTAAGGGTGCCTTAATATCCATAGCTATCGCGTCTATGCGGTTATGTTTTAGCAATTTTTCGACCCACTTGGGTTTAGAACCGTTCGTTTCGATCATCACTTCCAGCCCAATTACCTTTATGTCGCTTACCAACTCCAATAACTCATATTCATGCAGTGTAGGTTCTCCACCAGTTATAACGGCTCCATCCAGCCAGTCTTTCTGGTTTTCCATGTATGCGAGAACCTGTTCTTTTTCAATGCTTTCGAGCAATTCCGGATCGATAAGATGCGAAGCATGACAATATTGGCATCTGAAATTGCAATATGGGAGGAATAGAACACACGATATTCTACCCTCCCATTCTAGCAGGCTGTTTTGTATAAAGCCTTTAATTTCCATCATATAGCCTAACTGAATAAAGACCCTCTTTGCGGTGCAGCCGAATTGAGCCCCGCCTCAATAGCCGAATAGAGTTCGGAACTGGGCGGTGCCTTCCCGTCCCATCTCTGAGTGATCGTCCACTCATCCTTCATCACAAAAACGGAGGGAATATCAAAA
>PUNP01000020.1 GCA_003551785.1 Candidatus Brocadiaceae bacterium
AGATTTACCTCCTCCACGGGCCTTGTGCCCGTGGCTTGCATGACTGGCTATCAGAAAAACATAACGCAACAACTGGAGACTCCACGGGGCTTGTCCCCGTGGTTATCATGATTGGCCTGAAAGGCCTTCTACCCTGGAAAAGGATTGATGACGCAAATTTTCCCTGAAAGGGATATTTAACTTCAGATCGAACGACGGGACCGAAAGTGAATCCAAAATCATTTCAACTTAAATCAGAAGGAGAACGCGGATGAATCAGATTGAAAAAGCTTTGGTACATGCTCTTTTTGTTCACTTACATCATAATATCGACAAAGCCATCGACTTTGGTGCAATGAAGGAACTCAACGATAAGATGGGCGAAAAATGGCCGGGCGCCCTGCTGGTCGGCCCCGACGCCGACGATGATGCCGCTGTTTGCCGAATCCCCGGACACGAGGGGCTTATCGCCGCTAAAATGGAAAGTCATTGTTCTCCCTGCGTGCCGCGACCTTATGATGCCGCAGCCACCGGAGCAGGTGG
Source organism: Candidatus Brocadiaceae bacterium (assembly GCA_003551785.1). The sequence goes on from PUNP01000020.1 coordinate 523, forward strand.
CGCCATGCGTGATATCGTGGCTATGGGAGCGCGACCGTATTTTATCCTTGATTTTATCGGCACACGCCCCCTGGAACAAGAAGTAATAGTTGGGCCGTGCGGATTCAAGGGAGAATGCACCTGCGGGAATTGCCAGGTAATGACCAGCAAGGAACGGCTTGACCTGATGATTAAAGGGGTTAAAGACATGGCCGAAGCTCTGGAAGTATTCATTGTCGGCGGTGGTTTCTCTACGTCCTTCTCGGATATCGTCCCCGCGGTCGTCGTAGCCGTTGTAGGGAAGATGGTCGTTGAACAGCCGCTGACCAAACCCGCGAAAGCCGTCGGGGATAAAATAATCCTGATCGGTAAAACCGGTCGGGATGGGAACGACACGCTTTACCGAGCCGGGCTGACAGACCAGATGCGCCCCGCCCTTGCCCTGTTCGATGAAGAACGCAAGGCGATGGAGGCCGCGCTTGCAGCGTTCGGAACAGGGCATATCCGCGCATGTTCCGATATGGGAGCAGCCGGGATTGGCGCCGCTGTCTGTGAATCCGCCCGTCAAGCTGGGTTAGGCGCCAAAATCGAACTTGGCTGCGTGCCCGCTAAAGGTGAAATTACGCCGGAAGAAGCGCTTATCTGCGAGACCCAGGCCCGCTATATCGTTCAGACCGCACCGGAAAATGCTGAGGAAGTGCTTGAGGCGGCTGAGGGCTCCGTAGTTATCGGCGAGATTACCGACGATGATAAAGAAATATTTGAATATAACGGAGAAAGGATTGCGGTAATCCCGAATAAACCATCGCAGGAAATATTAGAATCTCTCCACAAATAATTACGAGGTAACCGAACTTTGTCACAAGCAATTGAAAGTATTATTGATCTTGCATCCCAAAAATGTGATGAGGCCGATCTTTATTTTGCCTCCGGCGAAAATCGCAGTATAGAATTCGAAAATAACACTTTAAAACATGTTCATTCCAGCCAACATAGCGGTTTGGGACTCAGAGTTATCTCGAACGGGCGTATAGGGTTCGCCTCAACTACCGACCTCCGGAAACCGGAGCAAATAGTCGATATGGCTCTGGAAAGCGCCGGCTTCGGGGAAAAGGCCGTTTTTGATTTACCCGCCTCAACCCCCCATACAACTGAAATAAAAACACACGATAAAGAGATAGAAAATATCACATTAGATGATATGGTGGATATGGGGCGTGAAGGACTTGCCATGAGCCGGGATGCCGATGACGCATATCTGTATGGCGCTTCGATTTCAGCAAGCCGGGGACTGTCACGGCTTTTAAACACCAAAGGAGTCGACATATCGTGTGAGGGCAGCTCGATGTCCGCCGGCGTAGGAATAGAGGTAATGAACGACGGCGGTATATTGGATGTTTATGAATACAAATCATGGTCCAGACCGTTCAATTCCATCACGGAACTGGCGAAAGATGCCTTGGATAAAATGAAGACCGGCAGTGTCATCAGCAAAGCTGAATCCAGGCAGATGCCGATTGTGTTCACCCGAAAGGCGGTAGGTACATTATTGGCGCCGCTGCTTTCCGCACTGAACGGCAAACTCGTGCAAAAGGGGGCTTCGCTTCTGGCCGATAAGATTGGCGAGCAGGTGGCTGATAAGCGCTTGAATATATTTGACGACCCGCACGTCGATTGGGCGCCCGGCAGTGCTCCGTATGATGATGAAGGTCTGCCCTCCAACCGCATGGATCTCATCAAAGAGGGTGTCGTTAAAAATTATTTGTTAGACCTCCAGACAGCCGGATTGCTTAACATGCCGGCTACCGGTAACGGAGGACGTTCGACATCGAGCCGTCCTTCTCCTTCCACTTCTAACATTATAGTATCGCCCGGTCAAACGCCTTATGAAGATATTATCAGGAACATCGATTACGGTTTAATCATCGACCAAACGCTGGGCAGCGGGCAAAGCAATACCCTGGCCGGGGAATTCAGCGTCAATGTCGCTTTAGGGTTTTTAGTGGAAAACGGCGAGATCAAAGGAAGGGTTAAAGATTGCATGGTCGCAGGTAATGTTTACGATATTTTAACGAGTCTGGAGGCTATCGGTTCGGAGTCCCTGTGGCTGGGTTCAAGTTGTGCACCTGATATCTGTGTGGGCGGGCTTAAACTTGCTGTCGATGATAAATAATTATTCCGGGAATCCACATATGTTGAAACTCACTGCAAATGAAATCGCTGAAAAAGTCAACGGACATGTTGAGGGTAATAAAGATGTTACAATTACCGGAATAAGGAGCCTGAGTTCGGCGGGTAAAGGCGATCTGGCCGTTCTTCGGGATGAAGCACACACCCCCGAAGCCAACCGTTCCAGTGCGTCGGTGATCATTGCTGAAGAGAGGCTGGAATCGTTTTCCGGCACTCAGATCATTACCGAAGATGCCGAGTCTGCGCTGGCTGCGCTTTTAGAGTGTTTCTATTATCATTCATTCCCCCGTCCTGCCGGCATCAGCTCTTCGGCACATATACACCCGGACGCTGAATTGGGCGAGGAGGTTGCCGTTGGTGCTAATACGGTCATCGGTAATTCGACCAAAATAGGTGACGGCTGTATTATTTTCCCTAACGTATTTATAGGCTCTGACGTTAAAATCGGAAAGAATACCATTATCCACCCGCAAACAACTATTTTTCACTCGGTGTGCATCGGAGAAAAGTGCGAAATCAAATCCAATACGGTTATAGGTGACGACGGATTCGGTTTTATCCAGCATGATAGCGGCAGCCGGCGACTGCATCACATCGGCGGAGTCTCGATAGGTGATAATGTCGAGATTGGCGGTCTCTGTTCGATCGACCGAGGAATGCTGGACGATACGGTCATTGGCGATGGGTGTAAGATTGACAAGCATTGTATGATAGCGCACAACTGCAATATCGGCAGAAATTGTATCCTGGCAGGCTACGCGCGCATGGCGGGCAGTGTCAACATTGGTGAAAGTGCAATATTAGCCGCTGATGTGCGTATCAAAGACCATATCAATATCGGAGACGGCGCCGTGGTAGCGGCCGGCACGGGCGTAACGCGCGACGTAAAAGCAAAGGAAGTGGTTTGGGGCCTCCCTACCCGACCGATCAGGGAGCAGACGCGCATTTATGCGATGGAGGGCAGGTTGCCCGAGTTGTTTAAGCGTGTGAGGAAAATCGAAAAAATGGTCGAAGGTAAATAAAATGACTTTGTGCGATAGAGAGACCGGCGGACGTATCCTTTGTGTACGACTCAGCGCTTTAGGCGATGTCGTTCATTGCATGAACGCCCTGACTCTGCTCAGAGAGAGCCGGCCCTCCGCAAAAATTACCTGGATTGTCGAAGACCGCACAGCGGGAGTGATTGAAAACCACCCGTATATTGATGAACTGATTTCGATCCCGCGATTAGAATGGGGGCAAGGCTTAAAAACTCCATGGCGTTGGATTGAAGTTTTCCCTGAGATAATATCCTTTATATCCTACTTACGAAAGACACCTTTTGATATAAGCATAGACTTTCAAAGCAGTCTTAAAAGCTCATGGATAATCAAGGCGGCTAAAGCCAGCGCCCGGATAGGTTTCTCCCCACCAATTTCTCGTGAGTTTAACAATATATTCCAAAATCGGTTAGTCAAAGCACCATCAAAAAACTGCCATAGAATAGAACGTTATTTGGCGCTGCTCGCTCCGGCCGATATAGCAACGCGGTATGCAGAGGCGTTTTTGCCATGTTCGGAGGAACACTGGCGGATAGCGGGAGAGGTGTGCGGAGAATTGGGGCGCCCGCTCATCGTTTTCCACCCGGGCACGAGCGATTTTGCTCAGTTTAAGCGCTGGCTGCCGGAGAATTATGGAAAGCTTGCACTAAAATTAATTACTGAACTGGGGGCTTCCGTTTTGGTTACGTTCGGCCCCGGCGAGGAAGCCTTAGCGCACAGGGTTATTTCCGCCAGTAAGCACAAAGCTCGCCTGGCACCGCGCCTGTCCCATATTCAGCAATTGACGGGCATATTGAAGAAGGCCGACCTTTTCGTGGGCAGCGACACCGGCCCTATGCATATAGCAGCAGCTTTGCAAACACCCGTTGTCGCACTTTTCGGCCCCAAAGACCCGCAATGCACCGGCCCCTTCAGCCCGTCCGCCTCTGTCATCACCTCCCCGGTGAAGTGCCGACCCTGCGAGAAACGAGATTGTTCCAACCCCGTCTGTATGCAAAGTATCCGAATAAAGGATGTACATGCTGCCATTAAGGTAATACTCGCGAGTCAAGGTAAACCCAACAAGGTGGATTCAGACATAGAAACGCTAGTTAAAAAACCCTTTTACTGCCATTTTGAACTGGGAAATTGGAAAGGAAAACTGCATACGGCTTTCAGCACGCCCGATTTTTACAGATTGCTGTCGATGAGCGGTGTGAAAGAAGATACGATTATTGACAAATATTGTAATAATAATCTTCAATATGAGGGCAACTCTGTAGAAGAGAAAGTCATCGAAATCGGCATTGATGAACAGGAAGACAAAACAACTAAGAGATTGCAGATGCTGATAAAACGCCCCTTGCCGGAAGCAAAGAAAAACTCAAAATCGGATATTAGCTACAGTCTGAAGCAATATTTTAAGACGGCGGCGCTGTTTTATGACTACGGCATGAAAAGCCTGATACCGATTGCCTGGATGCACCGGAGATATCCCCCCGGCAAGGTTGAAATAATCATTTTTGATGCTGACAGCAAAGCCGACGCCGCCTTATCTCCTGTTCGAAATAACCCGACTTCCAAATTACTAATTAATGCTCCCGATTTACTGATCAACATTGCAGGATATATACGTAAATTTCACAATAAAGGTTTTCATATGCGCGATATGGTGATTGAAGATATTGGCTTCGACGATGATTACCAACCACATATCATCGCATTAGGAAAAGCCATCCGACGGCCGCTCCCCCCCCTGATTCGCGAATTTTGCTGGGGAAGGCAATTAAGGAGATTACACCGGCAATTAGAAAGAATTCTACCTGCAGAAGATATATCAAAATATTTCATAAAACCTTATTGCAAGCAGCATATTAGCCGGGAACCTGCTCAAAGACTGTTTATTAAGGCGTTGGGATTGAAGAACGACCAGAGACCGTATTTTTTTTGGAGCAAACATGAAGATAGCACGAATAATAAATGAAAACGATGAGGCAGTATACATTGCAAAAGAAGGTAAGAAGGCGATTGAACTGGAGGGGACTCCTTTCGGCGGAATAAAACGCACCCCGGTTTCCCTGAGCCTGGACTCGGTAAAGCAGTATCTCCCCCCTGTTGAACCGCCGAATATCGTGGCCATCGGGCTGAACTACCGGGCTCATGCGCGGGAGAGCAATTCACCGCTGCCGGAGCGACCGGTGATATTTCTCAAAGCTACAACAGCTCTTAACGCCCACGGTGGTAAAATCATTTTGCCTGCAATAGCTCCTGACGAAGTAGATTACGAAGCCGAGATGGCCGTTATCATCGGTAAAAGAGCAAAAAATGTGCCCGTAGAATCCGCACTGGACTATGTGTTAGGTTATACCTGCGCTAACGATGTCAGCGCCCGGGATTGTCAGCATAAGCTGGACATACAGTGGGCGCGCGGTAAATCGTTTGATACGTTTGCTCCGGCCGGTCCCTGGATCGAAACTGAGGCTGACCCTGATAACCTCCGGATACGCAGTATCCTCAACGGTAATGTCATGCAGGACTCGCACACTTCCGACATGATTTTTTCCACGGCGGAGCTTTTAAGCTACATTTCTCATTCGATGACGCTGCTGCCCGGCACTATCGTTTTAACCGGTACACCGGAAGGGGTTGGTGCAGGCCGCAAGCCACCCGTTTATCTGGAAGATGGCGATATGATTGAAATTGAAATTGAAAACATTGGTCGTCTGACCAATGAGGTTACGGCAAACTGACTTTTTCCCCCTCTTTAACCGCGAGTACAATGCGATGAACTTGATAAATTATTTCCGGCAGGAATGCATTCAAATCTGCACTGAGTCATCCGAAAAGGAAGACGTTTTGCGAGAAATTGCAAAACTGGCAAAACGGTGCGATGTTCTGCAAAGTTACAGTGAAGAAGATATTTATACCGCCTTGAAAAATCGTGAAGAAATCGGCACGACCGCTTTTGAGGGTGGTATCGCTTTGCCGCATTGCGCTCTCGACAATGTCGACACCTTTGTGGTAGGTGTTGTCACTTCGGATGATGGGGTGGATTTTGAAAGCATGGACGGCGAACCCACACGGCTGCTGACTTTCATTATCGGCCCTGCTGACCAGCGTAATGAACATGTCACTTTGCTTTCCGAAATTTCCCGGGTGCTGAATGACAAAGCGGCGGTAGAGGAGTTAGTTCGTTCCCGGAACCCGGAAGCTCTTTCAGAAAGTTTTTTGCGCAGACATCGCCACTCATTACCCCACCAGGATAAAGAAAAATGCCTGTTCCATGTCATCGTTCAGCAAGAACACCTGTTCAATGATATACTCGAGATTTTCAGCAGCGCGGTTGTTGAAGGCGACCTCAGCGTTGTCGAAGCCAATAACGCCGGCTCCTATCTCAACAGGATACCCATGTTCGCCGCCTTTTGGAAAGAACAGGACAGTGGATTTTGCCGGGTTATACTCGCTGTCGTCGATAAAGACCTGAGCAACGAAGTAGTGAGGAGAATTAACGTATGTGTTGACGACCTTGAACAGCAGCAGGGAGTGCTGGTTACCGTTCATGAATTAATGTTAGTGCGCGGCAGTTTGAACTTTTAATTGATGTCTGGAACTATATGGTTAATATACCGGAATTACTGCTGACAGGGATATTAATTCTCGCGGGTTTCTACGCCGGCAAACTGATCCAGCGCATACGACTGCCTTCCATCATAGGTTTCATGCTTGTCGGGGTAATATTGGGGCCGTCGCTATTCAACATACTTGATAAAAACATCCAGGTGCAGATGGATTTCATCACGCATATCGCGCTGGGTGCGGTCGCCCTGAGTATAGGGCTGGAGCTCAAGCTGCATACGATATGGCAAAGAGGCCCCGGCCTTCTCATCATGATACTGAGTCAAGTGTTTATTACCTTTTTCATCCTATCCGGCGGGATATATTTTTTCACTAGAGATTGGGTGCTGGCCCTGCCTTTAGGCGCTATCGCCACCCTCACCGACCCGGCCGGCACGATGGCCGTTATTCAGGAATCCAAAGCCAGAGGCCCTGTGTCTAAAATGCTTTACGCTACTTTAGGTATTGATAACGGCATCGGGATTTTAATTTTCGGTTTTGCACTGGCCATCGCCTCAAGCTTACTGGCGTACCAAACAGAAAACCATGCCGGTAATACCCTCCATATGATAATTGCCGTGCCTGTAGCGGAAGCACTTATCAGCCTTCTGATCGGCATAGCCGTTGGATTTATATTCTGCATAATGCTCAGAACCGGACAGGAAAGAAAAGGTGTTCTCGTTCAGACAATAGCGTTCCTGTTGATTACGATCGGGGTATGCAATATGCTGGGGCTGTCGTATATTTTCGCGCTCCTCATCACTGGAACGGTAGTTGTCAATACTCAGCCCAGCAAGCTGCTTGAACAGCTCAGGCGCGAGCTGACAGAGTTTATGCCTTTGCTGTATATTCTTTTCTTTGCGCTGGCTGGTTCTAAAATACTTATCCACGTTATACCTGCGATCGGTGGTATTGGAATTCTTTACCTTTTACTGCGAACGGCCGGCAAAATCTCCGGTGCATGGGTCGGTATCAAAGCCGGAAAAATAAAGGACCAGCTTCCCGCATCCGGCGGCATTGCACTGCTGTCCCAGGCGGGAGTGGCTATAGGACTGGCACTGATAGTGCAGAATGAATTCGCCGTTTATGGAGAAATCGGAGCGAACATCGGCGCTAAAATCCTGACAATCGTTACAGCCAGCAGCATTTTATTTGAGATGGCAGGGCCGCTGCTGGCTGAAAAAACACTGAAAAATGCGGGAGAGATCAATCGGAGATAATAAATGATCGTGACTATTGATGGCCCTTGTGGGTCGGGTAAAAGCACCGTTGCACGTGAACTGGCCTTGCAACTCGGCTTCGAACATCTGGATACCGGCGCTATGTATCGCACAGTAACGTGGAAATCTTTGAAATCCGGGGTGGATTTACAGAAAGAACCGGAATCAATAATCGACATCGCACGTAATATCAGGATCGATTTTGAAAGCAGTAAAGACACTGTCCGCGTCTTTTGCGACGGGTGCGAGGTGACGTGCGAGATCAGGACTCCGGAAGTTACACGGCTTATAAAATATGTGGCCGATCAACCCCCCGTGCGCGAAGAGATGGTCAAGCTGCAAAGACGCTTCGCTAAACGGGTGCGAAATGTTGTCACTGAGGGACGCGACCAGGGGTCCGTGGTTTTCCCGGACGCCGATGTCAAGTTCTTCCTCGACGCCGATGTGCGGGAGCGTGCGAGGCGCCGGATGAAAGATTACGTAAGCAGCGGCTTTGAAGGTGACTTTAATGATGTTATTGAAGATATCCGGGAGCGCGATAAAGCAGATAAACAACGCCCCGTAGGGGCTCTGAAATGCACGGACTCCATGATTATTATTGATAGCACGGGACTTAAGATAAATGAAGTTATTGATAAAATGGTTCATTATATCAATGCGGTTAAGTTTGAATAATTTTCCCATCTGACTTAAACTAATGTAAGTGTTTTTAGGCTGATCATGATAACCACGGGGACAAGCCCCGTGGAGTCTCCCTGTTGTTGGCGTTGTGTTTACCTGATAGTCAATCATGCAAGCCACGGGCACAAGGCCCGTGGGGGAAGCGAATCTCATCGAAGGGGTCAAACCTCCACGGGGCTTGTCCCCGTGGGTCAAACGACTGACCACCAGAAAAAAA
>PUNP01000812.1 GCA_003551785.1 Candidatus Brocadiaceae bacterium
CTATGGATATGATCGGCTTCGATACGCTGGGCTTTTTCGATGGGCCAGGGCCATTTAAGGTGAATTCCCGGGCCATATAAGCTCGCTTTCAAGCCGTCTTCCTGATCAGCAGCGCGCAGCCGGGGACTCCCAAATCGCTCGATAAACGCCGCCTCGCCCGGATTGATCACAACCAGCGCCGACAGAAGCCATAGCGCTAAAATCTGAATCAGTATCAGGGGTAGAATGGCCCGCTGCATGAAACTGTAGAGCCATGTTTCAGAAATTTTAAATCCGAATTGATAATCCAGCATCGAAGCAAATGTTTCAAACAAACTCGTCGGCTCGGCGCACAGGTTCAGCAACCGGCTGTCATAAGCCGGGCGCCAGCCCTGATCCTGCACCCTCGGCCGGTAAATATCCAGAATAATATTCAGAGTCAGTTCAAACGCGATGATTCCCATAAATATCGGAATAGCATAGGCGGCAACATTCTCGGCCCAAAGCAACCCAAAATGGACCATCGCATAAACAATAACAAGCAGCAGGCTGGCCATAACGTTTCCCATCAGGTAGGAAGCCGGCGCACGCAAGAGCTGGAAATGCTTGCTGTGGGCCAGGCCGGTAACATATTTACCGAGCAGGAAACCGAAAAAAGTGATGGCCGCCATCCCGGCGACTACCCCCAGCGGTTCCTCAATCGTGGTCACACCGGTTTGAATGGCTGCGTTGAGGTTAAAGTAACACAAAATCCCCAAAGCAATGGCCAGGATCGCAGAAAAGGCGGGGATAAAGTACTTTTCAAATATTTTCAGGCCGGTATGAGCACGCATGCGGTCAAGCTGCTGTTCTTCAAAAATCTCTTCACTGAGCCGCCCTTTCCGGAGCGCTTCCATCTCGTCCTTCTCCGCAGCGGCCAGACGTCTCTGACGCCCGTGCAGCAGGACAACTATCCATAAAACCAACCCCGGGGCTAAAAACCAGGTCTGTGCCAGCAGCGCCTGGCTCCCCGTCCTTGTATACAGAACATAACAGGTGATCAGGAATGCCAACTGCGCCAGAAAACCGCAGCCCGACATTAATTCTATTGTCTTTTTCTTCGGCATAAAACTCTTCCTCTCAAGAAACTATAAAAATTGAATTTATTCAGCAAAACACCTCAAAACATACCTACCGTCACAATACGCATAATGGGCAAATTACGCGGCCCACTTCTTAGCAAAAACCCCCCTGCCCAGATATTAAACCAATTCACGCCCTTCAAATAAGAATGCGGCGAAAACAACCATAGCGGCGCACCATAAGAATGCATAAATTGCGGCGTTAACCATATAACCAACCGGCACGTAGGGGTTGGGGCGCATCAACTGATCGCCAACCCAGAAAAGCTGAATCGAAGGTACGGCATGGTAAGCAGCGCGCGCTATACCGTACCAGCCCGTGCGGGCATAAACGGCTAAAGAGGAATCTATAGGTCGGGCGGTAAAGTTTTGTTCTCTCATGCCGGTTTCAACATTACCAAAGGTTCGTTCTTCCGGTGAGAAGGTATAACCCTTCTTCCTTGGTCTGACGCGGCCACTTCCTCCCTGACGCACTGTTGCTTCAAAGCTTCCGCGCCCGTCCGTCCTCACATCACCCGGAACACCGACCAGTTTCACGTTACTTACGGCTTGCCCTTCAGTGTCGAGCACGGAACCGCTGATCGTCACATCCTCAACCATCCGAACCGGTTCCCACCTTACCCACTCCGTATCAACAGTCCAACCAAACAGGTAGTTGGAAATCATGCCGAGAAAGAAAATAGTCAGACATATCAAAATGTTAGCTACGACATTTACCCGGGTGGAAGCGGCCAAAGCGACGGTCGATATGACTAATACCCCCAGGAAAACCCCGATACCGGCCAGTGTAATCGGCCAGGCATCAGCTTCTGTAAACGAGCGTGCAAAGTCCAGGTTCCAGTCTCTGCCTATGAAGAGCAGGAAAATGAACGCCAGGGTGTAAAGCACCGCCCCCGCCCTAATAGCGGCGGCAGTAAAATTACTCCGATAGAAAAAATTGCAGTAAATACCGAAACCAACGGCCAGAAGGAAAGGGAAAGTCTGGGAGAGGAGAACAGGAATATCAACGGTGAAGGCAGACGTTGTAGGAACACCCATCCGCACCGTCATCAAAAGCATAAGCACCAGCATATAAGAAGCTAAAGCCAGCGCGAGGGCCACACCGATGAATTTGCCCGCTATAAAAACAAATCGCCCTACGGGTTTGCTGATCACGGCACCGGCCGTCTTTGATTCAATCTCGTCACTGATAACCTGGGTCGCCCCCAGTACAGAGAGAATCAAACCGACCATGAACACCGTACCAAGCCCCATGTCAACGGTCAGCTTAATATCATCCATCATTGTATATGCCGTTATCCACGGGCTAAAACCGATAAGCGCCATACCTGTTACCAATAAAATGGCGTATATCGGCTGTCGCACAATCTCAGCAAACGCGTTACGGATAATAGCTATTAAACTATGTATCATTACTTATTCCCCGTCTGAATATAAAAAATAAAATATGAGAACACGATTACGGGGACAAATTCAGGTAAAAAAAAGCGTATTATCCTTCGGAAAAACAGCAATGGGAGGCGTATCACTCATTAAAATGATTATGATCTGAGGAATAAAAAAATAAAAAAAAGCTTACGCTCCTATTATTATAATATGATTAAGTCGATTATAGCATAATTATCGATTCCCCGCAAATACCATCACTAATCAGCTATTTGCACCAACATTTTTTTTCAGTTAGAATATCGCTAATTGAAAAACTATCTTATCTCCGTAAAAAATTACAATTCTTTTAGATACAACATTACTCTGGGGGTGGCAAAATCTTAGCAACCGCCCTTTAACCAACATTTAATATCTCTTTTTCATATTTAAAATGCTTAAAATCAATAACAGCCTGTCAAAATCGCTTGAAAAATTCAATCCGCTCAAAGAGGGATTTGTAGGTATTTACGTCTGCGGCCCTACCGTTTACGGACATAGCCATATCGGGCATGCAAAAAGTTATGTGAGCTTCGATGTTATCGTCCGCTATCTCAAGTTTGTCGGGTACAATGTCAGATATGTTCAAAATATTACTGATGTGGGCCACCTTACAGATGATGCCGACGAAGGAGAAGATAAGGTGATCAAAAAAGCTCGGGAAATGGGACTGGAACCAATGGAAGTAGCTGAAGCCTATACCAACAGCTACTTCGAGGATATGGATGCCCTGAATATCCAGCGCCCCAGTATCACCCCCAAAGCCTCAGGGCATATACCGGAGCAGATCGATATGATACAACGGCTCATAGATAACGGCCATGCGTATGAAGTCGGCGGCAACGTCTATTATGATGTTGGTTCTTTTCCGGACTATGGGAAGCTGAGTGGAAGAAATTTAGATGAACTCAGAGAGGGCGCCAGGGTGGAAACGCGCGGAGAAAAGGTGAATCCCGCTGATTTTGCCCTGTGGAAAAAAGCCGATGATGCCCACCTGATGAAATGGAACAGCCCCTGGGGAATCGGCTTCCCGGGCTGGCATCTTGAATGCTCCGCCATGGCGCTGAAATACCTCGGCCCCACCCTGGATATCCATGGCGGTGGGCTGGAAAATATGTTCCCGCATCACGATGACGAAATAGCCCAGGCCGAGGGGGTTACCGGTCAAAAATTCGTTAACTACTGGCTCCATAATAATATGGTGACCGTCGACGGGCAGAAAATGGGCAAGAGCCTCGGCAATTTCATCACCCTCAAAGATGCTTTTGCCGGTAAACCGCCGCTTGAGAAAAAAGTAAGACCGATGGTTCTGCGCTATTTCATATTAAACAGCCATTACAGAAGCCCGCTCGATTTCTCCAAGCAGGCCCTTGAAAGCGCTGAAAAAGGACTGCAGCGCATCGAAAGCGCCTATAACGGTGTCAAAAAACGCCTTCAAGCCCGCCCGCTCAATACGGAAAGTGAAAATATACCGGAGAAAATCAATGATCTGGTTGAAAACACCCGATCCGCTTTTCTGGCGACTATGGATGAAGATTTTAACACCGCGGGCGCTTTGGGCGAACTCAACAAGTTCACGCGTGCAGTCAATAAGTTGCTGAGCGCAGACGATCCGCTCCCCCGACCGGCCTTAGCGGCTATTGAATCGCTCTATCGACAACTCGGTGAAGATGTTCTAGGGGTTTTAAGGGATGCGGGGAAAGGAGAAAGTGATGGTGAAGGTTCGATGGAGAAAGAACTGATTCACACACTGCTCGAAACCCGAAATGAACTCCGCACCGCCCGACAGTTCGAACTCGCCGACAAAATCAGGGATAAATTGACCGAACTCGGAATAGACGTCAAAGACAACGCTCTTTAAGCGCCTGCGCATTTTCAGAGACTTCGTTCTGAAATGTGCCTGGTGACAGCCTCCAGGAACTTTTCGCCGAAATTCTCCTCGATAAGGCCGCTCGTGCCGGCATCCAACCCGGTATCCAACGCCCGACGTGATCGTTGGCGGTTGCATGGGAATGCATATATTCCGTCCTGAACAGAGAGGGTTTTATGATCCGGCCCGATCAAACATAACGGCCAGAGCAGGCATCCGTCGGGTTTAGTATCTTTGGGGGAAATTCCGAGGTCAAAAGCCGCACTGTGCAAAGCACATAAAAAGTGCCCGGCATCGTTCTGATATGCGAGCCGGCACATACCCGAACTGTCTTTGCGCAGAACATATCCCGCCCCGACCCAGCGCAGATAATCGAAAACATTATTGTTTGTGGAAGGTAAATACTTTACAGCTTCGGAAAGGTATTGCTGCATACGGTCTATTTCATGCGGCCTGATCCAGCCGTCGAAAACTCCGCAGCAGCATCTTTCACCACACAGAGCCGGGTTGCAATGATGGTGCAACTCCAGAATTTTGGCGATCTCCACCGTGTATCCCTTGACAATTAACATGAATACCAAAAATCCAGTACATCTTCTGTATTGTCGAACGGTTCTTCACAGTTCATCGCGGCATCACATTGCGGTATGAGGCATCCGGTGGCGGCCCATTCATGCATTCTTTTCAGGTATTCCACGGCGGTTTCGCCGTCGTAGGGCGGCCATGCACCGAAATAAACCGTATCGCTTTCCCGGCATTTCAGCATCTGTTCTTCGAACGGATGATCATGCATGTTGCCGGGTATATGGCCGAAATTTATCCCTTTAAATTCAGAACTATCAAGGATACGCCGCGTCAGTTCATCGTTACGCCCGCAGTAATGCACCCATGCGCCGCCGAATTCAGCCGCCAGCCTGCGCGCATACGGGGTAATAAATTCATCCATCACGTCGGGTCCTACCATCACCGAGGCGTCTTCGCATATTCTGATCCCCATGGAATCACTGTATAAACCGTTACTATGATGCAGATTGCCGTATGGTTCTCCGGCGATGTCTTTCATCCATTGATGGGTTTTAACACCCAGTTCAACGCAAAAATTCATGAGGTGGTGAAGCAGGTCTTTATCGTCGTGGATGACGTAGAAAATCTCAGCGCCCATAATGAGGTGGGCCAGGTCAAACGGGCCTTGTGTATCCATACAGTAAATGTTGATGCTGTCGCGCATCACTTCCCTGAAGAACTTCATCTGCTCCAGCCCCTGATCGAAGCTCCCCTGGATTATAATGTCGTCAGGTGTAAGATTGGCCACTTCTTCTCTGGACAAATGTCTGTGCAGCCAGGGCATCTTATCATCATAAACCTCCTGTTCCAGGCCGATGCAGGCGAGCAGGATACCTGTCCCGAGGTTCGAGCGAATAGAGGGTACGGCATCACTTTTTGCATTGACAACGCCGCACGCCTGCCGCACCTGAGTGCAGAGCATAAGCTCCTTGCTGTAGAATGCCTCTTTGAAATTAGCATCAGGAATCTGCTGCTGCTCTTGATTCAGCGGTGCTGAAATAAGAATGGGGGGCTTATCCGGTTTCTCGCCTTTCCATACAGCCGCCTGGCGCTGACGTGCCAGCGTCAGCCTCTCATAATCCGGAGCTAAGAGTTCCGGTAGCTGCGAAACATCAAATTGTTCTTTTTCAATATTCATGTCTGAAATTTCACTTGATTAAATGAAAGAATAAAAGTAAATTCGCCACATTCAATAAAAACTAAAAGCTGACCTGGAACCGCATCATATACGCATCAGCGCGTGCACTGGAGGAATTAAAGTCATCTCTTTTAGTTTCAGAGTTCACGTAATTCAGCATGAACCTTGAATTCGGGTTGAGATACCAGTTGATTCCTGCCGTGATGTTATTCAATTCACCACCGTCAACATCCTTGCTGTTCAGGTCGATAGTGGAATAGCGCAGTGCAATCTCCCATGCTCCTATTCCGCCGTTCTCAAAGGCGTTTTGCCGGGGCGTAACACCGCCAAAACCGCCGCCGGAATACCCGCGGCTCTCCCCGGTCAGCACATAGCTGCCCGTCACATAATACCCGTCAAAAGTCGGGTTGCTCTGACCCCCGAGTCGCGGGCTCGCCATGATGTACTCGCCCTGCACGGATGCCGGCCCTATTTTAGCGGCCGCTTCCAGTCCGAGCAGATTGGAACTGCCGCTCTGTTCGAGGTCGCCGGTATCGATAAAGCGTTCAGTGCGGATTTCCGGACGTGCCCGATAACGGATGTCGTCATCTCCGCTTCCGCGCTGACTGGCGGCAATACCCAGATGCACCAGTTTATCACCGTCGTCGACATAATACGGCGTACCGGTCACGCGTGCCGTCGCAGCCCAGTCGCCATGAATATTTTCATCCCCCTGGTCATACAGCCCGGCCGCCCAGGTCATCCGTCCATCCAGCGCCCTGTTCTGAAGCAGAAAACCGAAATTGCGGCTGGGAGCGAACTGAACGGGAAGGGAGCGTTCCATAAAGGTGATATTGTTACTGCTGGTCAGTTCTTCCAGGCTGAAAGGCTCCTTGAAATGCCCGGCACGCAGCGAACCCAGCGGCCCCATATCCTTGAGCTGAAGATATGCGTCCCGCACCGCGACATCATCTTCGGCGAAATCCCATTCCGCCATATAGTCCATAGTCCCCCAGAGCGTGCCCTGAGTTCCCAGCCGGGCTCGCCGGAACAGCGTCCTGTCGCCAAGAGGTACGATATTATCCTCAATATCAGAGGCTTTGTGTCCCCAGAATGCGAGATCGTAGTGCAGGCGACCGCGCAGCTGAACATTGAACCGGCCGTCATCGGTCACCATCCGCAGCCGCCCATCCCAGTAAGGACGCAGTGCTTTTTCGTCTTCAATCATTGTTTTTGCTTCCACGGGGACAAGCCCCGTGGGGAATTATTTTTGGGGCCAATTCGTTTCTGGTGTTCAGTCGTTATAACCACGGGGACAAGCCCCGTGGAGTTTCAATTCCTTAGGTGCGCTCCCCCCACGGGCCTTGTGCCCGTGGCTTGCATGACTGACTACCAGAAAAAAACGCCAAAACAAAAGACTCCACGGGGCTTGTCCCCGTGGTTATCATGACTGACCTAAAATCAAAAGAAGAACTAAGCTGAATAGTAAATTGGGATATTTGCGCAGTACTGCGCCGCCAGGCGCCCCATTTTCCAGAGCACAGTCTCTGAAAATGCGTAGGCGCTTAGTAGCCGTACATCGTTGACAAAATGATGATGTACGAAAAAGGATAAATATTTTTTTCAAAGTAACGGAAATCCCACATTCAAAATCAACGAACTATATTTTACAATACCTTCGTTTTCATTACAATAGTGATTCTCATTGCACATCAAACAGGGAACATTGCTCACCATGAATTGCACAACAGGCTCTTTCTCGTCGTGCATTTGCAGATCAGAGGTATATTCGGTAAATTATAGGTGTTTACCCGAACAGTTCATAAATCGAGGACAAAAATAAATGACCATGTCACCGCGTGAAATTGTGAAAAGAACCGTCAGGTTTCAAGGAGCTGAACGCTTCCCATATGCACTTACGGAAAAATACGGCAGCGATTTTCACTCCGTCGGCATGACGCCTTCTCCCGATGCTCGACCGAAAAGCGGGGTTGACGAGTGGGGATGCGTATGGGAAAATATCGGGGTCTCCAACCTCGGTGAGGTTAAAAAACCCGTCATCAAGACTTGGGCGGATTGGGATAATCTACAAATCCCCGATATAAGCGATGAAAAACGCTGGAGCATGCTTGAAGCTGCCCGGGAAGAGGCGGGAGATAAGTTTTTGTTAGCTAATGGAATATCGCTCTATGAACGTGTGCATTTTCTCAGGGGGCTGGAAAACACCTGGATGGACATCCATGCAGAACCTGAAAAACTGGGGGAATTGATCGATGTGCTGGTTGATATGAACCTTTATGCTATCAAGCAGTTTGCCGAGGCCGGAGCTGATGGGTATATGTGGTGCGACGACTGGGGATTGCAGGACCGGCTCATGATTTCACCTGAATCGTGGCGCGCTATATGGAAACCCCGTTATGCCAGAGTATATGATGAGGCCCATAAAGCCGGTATGCTGACTTTCCTGCATAGCTGCGGAGATATCACTTCGATACTTGACGATTTAATCGAAGCGGGACTGGATGTGATACAGATGGACCAGCAGCAGAATATGGGGCTGGAACGGCTTGGTAAATCTTTCGGCGGGCGGATCACCTTCTGGTGTCCGGTCGATATTCAGAATACGATGGCTGAAAACGATCCGGATCAGATACGCGCCTATTGCCGCCGTATGGTAAAAACGCTGGGCCGCCCTGCGGGCGGATTCATCGCCCAATGGTATTCCGACCCTGCAGGAGCCGGCCATTCCCAGGTCGCAATAGACGCTATGTGTGAAGAATTTGTTAAATTATCCTTGGATTGTTAAGACTTTTGATCAAAAGAGTTTCATCACATAAAGGGTGGCGAGGAGACGTGGTTCAATGAGGACTTACGTTCACTTTCAACTTATAAGATAGGAACCATTGGCCGTCATTATCACTTATGCAAAAAATTACGACAATACAATTCAAATCATATAAAGAATCTGTCAAAAAGGCATTGGATGCTATAGATGTACCAGAGTTTCTTGGTGAGATAGAAGAAGATACCATAATAATTAAGCCCAATTTAGTGAACAGTTCACCACCACCGGTAACTACTCCCGTTGAGTGCTGTGAAGCGATAATAAATTATATCCGACCTTCTTTTAATGGAAAGATGGTGATCGCCGAGGGAAGCGGAGCGGCCGATATGGATACTCCGGAAATTTTTGAGATTCTGGGCTATAACAGATTGGCAGACAGGACTGGACTGGATTTGATCGATCTCAATACGGCTTCTACCGTAACTGTTTCTGATCCCGAATGTGATATTTTTCCGCAGATGCACCTTCCTGAGATAGCTTTTAAGTCC
>PUNP01000428.1 GCA_003551785.1 Candidatus Brocadiaceae bacterium
AATTAACAGAGTGGGGGAGGCCGGACTTAAATTGCATACTGCTCGAAGCCGTAATGACCAGGTGGCTTGCGACCTGCGGTTGTGGACCAGGATAGCGATAGACTCTATTTGTGAATTGATCTGTAAATGTCAGGAATCGCTTTTAGGAAGAGCGGATGAATTTTTCGATGTGATAGTTCCAGGCTATACCCATCTTCAACATGCTCAGCCGGTCCTGCTTTCCCATGTCTTGCTTGCTTATATTGAAATGTTGGAAAGGGATAAAAGCCGCTTGCAGGATGCGCGCAAAAGATTGAATGTGTGCCCCTTAGGTGCCTGTGCGCTTGCGGGAACCGGCTTGCCGGTTGATGTGGAGTTTACCGCAAAAAAACTTGATTTTGATTCGCCTTTACGTAATAGTATTGACGCTGTGAGTGACAGGGATTTCGTCGTCGAGTTTGTGTCCTCGCTGTCCGTGCTGGCTATGCATATGTCAAGATTAGCCGATGAATGGCTTATTTGGGCTTCCAGTGAGTTTGATTTTCTTGATCTTGATGAATCTTTCTGCACCGGTTCCAGCATAATGCCCCAGAAGAAAAACCCAGATGTGTTGGAATTGATACGAGGGAAGGCGGGACGCGTTTATGGTAATTTGATGGATTTGCTGACGACTTTGAAGGGGTTACCTTTGTCATATAATCGAGACTTGCAGGAGGATAAATTTCCTTTGTTCGAGGCCAATGATGAAGTTAGTAAGTCGCTTGCCATTTTAGCTCAGCTCATAGCCGGAACAGATGTGAAAAGGGAAAATACAGAGTCGGCTTGTGAGAAAGGTCATATTGATGCTACTTCACTTGCCGATTATTTAGTTAAGAAGGGAGTTCCCTTCCGAGAATCACACCGAGCCGTCGGTGCGATTGTTCGCTATGCAGCATCACAGGATAAAGCTCTTGTCGAGCTTACTGTTGATGAAATGCGCCGATTCCATGATCTTGTAGCCAACGATGTGTTTAACGTGCTCGGTGCCCGAAACTGTGTGGAAAATTATTGCTCGAGCGGTTCTTCTTCGCCAGAGAAGGTCCGTAAAAGTATTGAGTGGTGGAAATCGCAGCTAGTGGTCCAATCCACAAACTCAAGTGGATTGGACCACTAGGGGCGTGGCCGAAAAGGTGCAAAATGAGAAATATATTAACACAAGATGCCTTTCATGGTATAGCACGCATCCCTGCGTGCGCCCTGGACAGGCAAGATGCCTGTCATACATTACGCCTGCACCTTTTCGGCCACGTCCCTAGGCATGTAATGTTGTTTTTTTGCCGGTAAATTAAGTAAGCTCTTGAAAATAGGAGATGGAAAATGAATGGAAAAATAGAGGAAGTCCTTCAAAAGGCCAGGAAAATGGAACTGGACGGTATAGAATTTTATTCTAAAGCTTCCGGCAATGCTTCTAACGAAATGGCTAAACGTTTTTTTGCTTCCCTGGTTGAGGATGAAAAACGGCATTTCGATATTATTGAAAAGGTGGGTAAAGGAATGGGCGTAGATGTTGAAAGCCTGCCCTATCCAGCTGATTCGATCAAAACCGTCTTTTCAGAATTTGATGATAAGAGTATTTCCGAAATCGCCGCTACGGCTGAAGAAAAGGATGCTGTTGCTACAGCCCTGGAAATGGAGAAAAAAAGTTATGATTTATATGCTGAAGCTGCTGCTAACGCAGCCGATGATCAGCAGGCCCAATTGTTTAGCCGCTTAGAGCAAGAAGAAAATCAGCACTATGAAATGCTGCAGAATACTTCAGATTATCTGAATGATAACGAGAAGTGGTTTCTGAATGTCGAGGGTGCGCTTTTAACTGGTGATATGAGTTCATTAGGATGACTGTGAAACACTTTGCAGATAAAGTTTTCCAGGCGGTTAATGATAAAAAAAGTCAGGTGGTTGTCGGGCTTGATCCACGACCTGAACTTTTTCCACCCCATATTTTTAACCCCTCTTGTTTGGGCTCTGATAATGCATGTGCTGATACCGCGCAAGCCATTATTGAATTTAACCGCCGCGTAATTGAAGCAGTAGCCGATATTGCCATAGCCGTGAAGTGCCAGATTGCATTTTATGAGAGATATGGTTTAGAAGGTCTTAAAGCCTATTGCGCAACAATAGATATTGCAAAAAGACATAACTTGTTGGTCATAGGAGATGTGAAACGCAATGATATAGGAAGCACTGCCGAGGCTTATGCCGCCGCGCATTTACCTCCCGGCCCCTCTGACTCCATGATAAACAAAGGTGATTGTAACAATAATTACTTTTATACCGATGCAGTCACAGTCAACCCGCTTTTCGGCTCTGATGGCATTGAACCTTTTATTCAACGAGCTGCTCAAAGTGGATGTGGGATTTTCATTTTAGTTCGAACGAGCAACCCCAGTTCATCCCAAATACAGGAACTATCGTGTGAAGGCTTCCCACTTTATGAGCACATAGCTAAACTCGTTTCCGAATGGGGGGAATCTTATAAAGGTGAATGTGGTTATAGTCTCGTGGGAGCCGTAGTCGGGGCTACTTTCCCTTCACAGTTGAAAAAACTCAGGACCCTCATGCCACATACTCCCCTCCTTATTCCCGGGTTCGGAGCTCAGGGCGGCGGAGTTGAAGATGTTATAGGGGGTTTCAACGCCAACGGATCAGGTGCTTTAGTAAGTTCTTCTCGAGGGATAATATACGCATATAATCGAGAACCTTACAGGGATAAATGTGAGATTTCGTGCTTCGAGGATGTTATCAGGGAGGCGGCTGAAGAAATGCGCCAATCTTTGTTTCACTTAGAGTAGAGCCGTTGCACAATCTACGACAATTGCTTTTTTTTGCAGGCATTTTGTTTGCTTAACACGGTTTGTTTTACACCTTTTCGACTAAAACTCCAGTAACGGAATTCTTTTGTGTGGATATGCAATTGGAAAAAACGTTTATGTTTGTAGTCGCAATGCTGCTTGTATTTGTATCGGGGGTAATGATGTGCAGGGACCTGCGCCCGAACCGTTCCGTCTTTGCCGATCAGGAGGATAACGAAGCCTTCCTTCTGGGTGGAGACAGGGAGGAGCTTCCGGTTGAAACCGGTGACTGGCCTATGTGGCGATATTCTCCCCGTCGGGGGGCCGTAACGCCTCACGGTATTCCCGGCGAGCTGCATTTACACTGGGTAAGGGAGCTTCCCGAACCCCGGCGTGCATGGCCTCCCCAACAGGATGAGTGGGATAAACTGGAATTTGACCTCTCATACGAACCGGTAGTAGCGGGTGATATGATATATATTCCCTCGATGGTCACCGACAGTCTTACGGCCTATGATATCGATTCGGGCCGGCGGCGGTGGCGTTTTTATACCGACGGTCCGGTTAGGGTTTCCCCGGTGGAATGGAACGGGCGCGTATATCTGCCCTCCGATGACGGGCACATTTACTGTCTGGACGCAGAGGGAGGGAATCTGCGGTGGAAGTTCCGGGGCGTTAACAGCAACCGGCAGGTATTGGGCAATGAACGTCTGATAAGCATGTGGCCGGTCAGGGGAGGCCCTGTAATAAAGGACGGGGTCGTGTACTTTTCCGTCGGCATATGGCCGCATGAGGGCGTGTTTTATTATGCTCTGGACGCAGTGACCGGGGAGGTGGAGTGGAGGAATTCCGGTTTGAGTAAACAGCCCCATGGCACCGCCAAGGGCAGAGCATTCGGAGGGCCTGCTCCTCAGGGTTCGATTGCCGTGTCGGGCTATAAGCTTATCGTACCCGGGGGGCGGACCACACCGGCGGTTTTCGACCGTTCAACCGGTCGTTTGCTCCATTATTTCAGCGACTGGAGATATGATATTTACAAAGGTGCGGGCGGATATCGCGTTTTTGCGACTGATGATTACTATTTTAATCAGCGACGCTACCGCAACGTCATGTATAATCTGGATGATGGGCTGCCGTATGAACCATCCCCGGATATATCCAGGCTGGATCCGGACATCGCAGCGCCGCGGGAGATATTCGGCGTCGACGGTGAGCGTCCGTTCGCCCAGGAGCTGCCCGACGGAACCAGGCACAGGGGCGAGAAGATTGCGGGGCTGGAAAGGCTTCACTTGCGTGCCGGGGATCGCCTCTACGGCAGCGGCAGGGATGGTATGATATGCGCGCTGGATATAGAAGTCGGTGAGGAGACTTTAATAATCGAGCTGGTATGGCGGGACAAAGTTGATGGTGCTGTATACAGGATGCTGGCGGCCCGCGATCGCCTTTTTGTCGTAACTGAATGCGGGCGGGTATATTGTTTCGGAAAAGGGGAGCGTGATGTCGCTGTACACCGTCATCGTCCAGGACGGCCGGAGGGCGGTGATGATAAGTGGGTCGAGTGCACGCGGAAGCTCCTTGAGAAAACCGGCGTTGACGCCGGCTACGCCCTTATGTTCGGCATAGGTTCCGGCAGGCTGCTTGATGAGATGCTGCTCCAATCTGATCTTCATATAGTGGCGTATGATCCGGACGAGGATATTGTCGGACGTCTCCGTGAGCGCTACAGCCGCATGGGCCTTTATGGTGATCGTGTTGCGGTGAGGAGGGGCGATGCGATGACGATGCGGCTTCCGGATTACATTGCTTCACTTATCATTTCGGAGGATCCTGTGGCCGGCGGCCTTGGTGCTGGTGGGGAGTTTGCTGCCTCTCTTTTCCGGTCGCTCAGGCCTTATGGCGGAACGGTTTACCTGCCTCTCAGTGGAGAGGAACAGCTTTTTTTTGCCGGGGCAGTTGAAGATGCGGGGCTTGGAAAACACCGTCTGGAGAAAAACGGCGCTCATGTGCTTTTGATACGTCCGGGCGCCTTACCCGGTTCCGAAACATGGTCGCATCAATACGGCGACTCCGCCAACACCACTTACTCCGCCGACAGCCGTGTAAAGGCACCGCTTGGCATTACTTGGTTCGGCGGACCGGGCAATGAAAAGGTCCTTCCCCGACACAGAGCCGGCCCCGTTCCTCAGGTAGTTGAAGGACGTTTGGTTATTCTTGGTTCCAACCATATAAGTGCCCGCTGTGTATATACGGGGCGTGAAATATGGGCTTTGGAACTGCCGCTGGTAGGTAAACGTTTCACGTGTCTGGAGCGTGAAGGTCGGAGTCCGGTTTATCTGGGTCTGGCTCCCGGCGCCAACTTTATAGGCAGTCCCTACATAACCACTTCGGATAGCGTATATATTATCCATGAGGACCGACTCATGCGGCTGGACCTGGACACCGGTGAACGGTTGGACAAATTCAATCTGCCCGGGCGCGAAGATTTGCCGCGGGACGTCGCTTCGGAGGCAATGGAGAGGATTGACAGGTCGTATGGGGCCAGAATCAGCATAGAGAAACGGGAACGCTGGGGACATATCCTCATATGGGAGGATTACCTGGTGGTGGGCGCCTATCCGCATTTTTATGACGACGGACGACCCGGTCAAAGTAACTATAACGCCACTTCAAGCGAGTTTCTCGTTGTTATGGCCCGGTACAGCGGAGAGATCAAATGGGCACACCAGGCGCGTTATGGGTTCCGTCACAATGCGATTGCCGTCGACGGCGGGCGCCTTTTTGTCATAGACCACCTGTCCGCCGAGGTACAGTCGATGCTTGAGCGCCGCGGCGTTGAGCCGGAACTCAGCCCGGAGATTCGTGCCTTCGAGATTGAAAGCGGCGAGCTGCTCTGGAGCTATGATGAAAATGTGTTCGGAACGTGGCTCGGTTATTCCCTGGAACATGACCTGCTGCTGCAGACGGGCAGAAGAGGTGTTACGGGGGGGCAGTCGATAGGCGGCGAACCCCATCGCCAGCTTGCTTTGCGCGGTGAGGACGGACGGAAGCTCTGGAAGCGCAATGAAAGGGTTGCCGGCCCCGTGGCACTGCATGAAGATATGGGACGTGTTATGCTGGGCACTCGCTTAAACCCGGGCATGCTGGATATTTTGACGGGGGAGACTGTGATGGTTCCAAACCCCCTAAGCGGCATACCGGAACAGTGGGAAAGTCCCCGAAGCCGATGCGGAACGCAGAACGTTAGCAGGTACCTGACGACATTCCGCAGCGGGGACGCTGCGTATTTCGATTTGAAGGATATGGGCGGAACGGGTAATCTGAGCGGTTTCCGCGCCGGATGTACGAACAACTTGGTGGTGGCCGACGGCATGCTTAATGCCCCGGATTATACCAGAACATGTAATTGCAGTCATCAGCATCAGACCTCACTGGCTCTCGTTCACATGCCGGAGGTGGAACAATGGACTTTTAACACCTATACCGACCCTGAACCTGGCACGATAAAGAGGGTGGGACTAAATATGGGGGCTCCCGGCGCCCGTTTCTACTAATACCCCCGAAAACATTTTTAATTACGGCCCCAAAAATCTTTTTTGGGCCGTTTATTTGTCAGGGAGGGGGAGAACATTTGTTAAAATGTGTATTTGATTGAAAGATCAAAATCGAATATCATAATCTGGACAAGCCGGAAAAGTCGGTGTTAGTTGCTGGTTGTTGCTGAACAGCTAACAAATCAGTCGAATGACAGCGAAACGGAAAGATGAAAAACTGTTTTTTCCCAAAAAGCATCGACGCCGTTTGACCGGCAACCAGTAACTTTTTGCCAAAAAAGCAATAAAATCACAATTTAAGATAATTGTGGTTCTTTCCAATTGTTTATATGAATTCAGCCGGAGCGCGGGTGGTTCAGAAGCAAGGCGCAGTGAGAAGCCAGACCTTGACAGGTCGGCGCCGAACGGCAACGCAGCAGATGTAGGGATATGAAATTTTTTATTTCTGATCTTATTCAATTAAAGGAGTATGCCAGATATGGAAAATGAAAGTGAACATGAACTTGATGATAATAATCATGGCGATTCTGACTCACCTGATTCTCGTGGATTTCCTACCCCGGATTTTAGTGGTTTTATAAGCGGTTTATATACCCAATCTCTGATGGCTATGGGGGAGATTGGCAACAATGATAAAAATCAAAGTAAAGTCGATCTGAATGAATGTCAATTTCTAATCGATACCATTGCGATGATTGAAAAAAAGACCGAAGGTAATCTTACGGGGGAGGAATCTAAACACTTAAAAAGCATCTTAAGTGATCTTAGGATGCGCTATGTTAAAGTGGTTCGTGAAAATTCCTCCCAAAGTTAAAAAGAATTCCCCGCCTTTCCGCTCGGCAAAATAACGCTGATATTTGGAGCTTATTATGAGGTGTGATAAATGTAATGCTAAGCTCGATGCTTTTGGAGAAGCTGTAAAGGACTTAGATAAGTGTCCGTTGTGTGGATCTGAAATGGAAATTGGATTTTCAAAACAACCAGATTCAGATGACAAGCCTCCCATTGCAGAGGATGATCTCATTCCGCTGGATAACGAAATAGATCAAAGGGAGAATATATCACAGCATAGAAAAAAAACTACTGAACGTCATGATAAAAATGATTCTCATAATGGAAGCAAGCAGCCGCATACAGAATCGGGATCCCCATCATCTGCCGCTGCTGGAAAATACGACGAGCCTGAATTTGATTTTGATACTCTAATACTCGATGAAAGCAAAATTCCAGAGGTCAATAATGCCGAGAAAAAAGGCTCGGAAAAACCTGAATCAGTATCAACAGATAGTCATCGGCCTGTATCCGAAAATGAACGAAAAGCAGAACCGTCAGTTGATTCTGTGGATGGTGGGCCCTTAACTTCCCGGTCGGCTTCAGTTGATAATATCAATGCCGGCTCTCCCGGCTTTGCCTCTATTATCTTTGGCGTTTGGCTTCTTTTCTTTGGAATTACCGGATTGAGCAGCACTTTTTTATCAGTAATAGCCGAGTTAATCTCTGAAAAACAATTGGGTGCCTGGGAACACGCTCTCATGCTGTGTAGTGGGAGCCTTTTGTTAAGCGCTTTAGGAATTTTCATAATTCGCGGACGTAACATCCGCAAAGTATCCTGTTCGTTACTTGGTGCTGTCACGGGAATAACCGCTTTTTGCGTTTTCTTAGACGTGTTATTTACTCAAAATGAAAAATTTGCTACCGCTCATTTCGGCTGGGCTATTGGGGTTATAATGGTCGTCTTAGTTGTCTCTTTTTTGACAATTAAGTCGGTGGGGCTGGCATCAAGGATTTTGGCGGCAGCCGTAGCATTTTTGGCGGGGTTTACTTTTGCTTTGCACCGGCAATATATTCTTTTGCAAGTTCGTAGTTTTAGTGTGAGTTCATGGGAGCTATGGCATGAAATCAGCATTTTTGAACTCGCGGTTCCCGGAGTTATTGCATTAGGCGCTTTAGTGACAATATTGTACGTTGTGCGCGTAAGTTTGGATGCGGAAAAGTCATTTACCGAAAGTGTTTTTTCCTATGCCGGGCCGGCATTAATCATTTTGGCAATAGCTTATTTTATCGTAGTAAATTTTGTTGGTGATATAGACGGAAAGTTAAAAATAATCAACCAATTAGCTCTCATTTCGGTATTGTTAGGTCTAATACCTTTAGTTGCCGTATCTGTCTTGTTTTCCTGGTGGACGGAGGCTGGTTTGAAAGTTGACATGCAGCGTTTCGACTTAACATTCTGGGTGTGGCATATTGCGGCTGGGGTCTGGCTCTTGTTTGTCTGGTTACTCTCGGGTACTGCCGGAATTCATTACGGTGCATTAATTGTCGCCTTTTGTGTGCTAATTCTGTTGATGACCGGTCTTTCTTCATTAAAATTAGGGGCGAAAAACGATTGGCTGCACGGTTCTTTGGGATTGGCTATGCTGTTTTTGGGGATATTCTTGGCTCATTATTCTTTTGGTCTGAGTTTACCTGTGGCCGGTATAGATAACCCCTCTTTTTTTATCTTATCCTTGCCTTATTATCTGTTATGGTATTTAGCTCCACTTACCTTGATATTTGCGGGGTTATGTACATTATACTCAAATTCGGACGCTCAAAGCAGTGGCAATTGTCTATGCAAAAGTGATTCCGCAATAACTTTTCCCGCCATTGCTGCATTTCTTAGCTTGATAGCTGTATCAACTGCTTATATTAGCGGTGTGTCGGAATTGCAGGAGTCAATCATCCATCAGCTTTTACTCCTGCCTTTTTTCTCTTCGGTTGAAGGGGTGGAATTACCTTTTCTGATAGAATTTCTATCACCGGTAATAATAATTTTTGTTTCCTTGAGCCTGAGCCTGGTTTTTTGGGGGGCCGCAAAAAGATACCTGCAGGCACGCATTTTAAGTGGTGCGGCAGCGTTAGTTATTGCAATATTTTTTGTCTCAGTTCTCACGAAAATGTTTCCCTCCTGGGAAGTTCATTATGAAGGGTTACCTTATGACCTAAGTATGTTGTCATTAACTAACGAGCTTGCAACCGGACTGTATTTTCTGCTCTTTTATACGCT
>PUNP01000852.1 GCA_003551785.1 Candidatus Brocadiaceae bacterium
CACTTCCATTGGCATAAAATGGAAGATATTATCAACAGAGGGGGCGGTAACCTGTTAATCCAATTGTATAATGCCGACGAAAGTGAGAAACTTGCCCAGTCAAATGTTACCGTTTGTAAAGATGGAAGAGTTTATCATGATAAAGCCGGATGCATAATCCGGCTTGAACCGGGGGAAAGTATTACTCTCACCCAAGGGTTGTATCATCAATTCTGGGCGGAAAGAGGACGGGGAAAAGTGCTGTTGGGTGAAGTATCTATGGTTAACGACGATAGCCTGGATAATCGGTTTCTGAATGATGTAGGACGCTTCCCTCAAATCGAAGAAGATGTGCCACCTTTTCGACTGTTAGCGGGACAATACCCTTTGAGCGAGGACTGACAAAATGACCAATAGTCAAAATGACAAAAATAAAGTCGACGTACTGATACTTAATACGGCGGTTTTGGACCTTAAAAGTGAAAGGTTTGAGTTTGTTGATCAACTTGTTGGTGCCGGCGGTCTGGCAAAATGTCCGGTTGATCAAATGCCGGATTATTCTCAGACTGAACTGAAGGAAATTATCGATGAAGGCTGTGCTTCGGCCGGTGGGCCGGGTAATACCGCACCGATAATTGCAAAGGCCGGACTGAATGTCGCTGTCGGTGGATACCTCGGCAAAGGCGATTTTGACGGATTGGATGTCCAGGGGGTTACATTTAAAGGCATTCTCGAAAAAAATGGCGTTGACGTTTCGGCTTTCAGAACTCACCCAACTCTGCCAACCGGAACAACCTTCATCAATGACAGACCCGGGGATGAAAGGGGGGGGATAGCGTATTTTCCGAATGCGAACGATGATTTCGATTTTGATGTTTTCAAAAGTGAGGTCATGCGGTTAAAGCCGAATATTGTATATTATATGTATTCCGGGCTTTCTGAAAAAGGCGATGCCCGTGGTGGGAAGAACCTGGCTGATTTTATGAAATGGTGCCGGAATGAAAATGGCTGCATAACTATTACTGACAGCCATACGCTCGTTTCAGACCCGCAGGATGTCATTGAAAAGGGATATCCCGTTGATGCATACGAACTTCTGCGCCCTCTGTTATCCGAACTCGACATATTTTTCACATCCGCCGATGAGGCTAAAATGATTCACAACACTTTGGATAAGCCCCGCGACTGGGGGGCTTTTGATGAAGTCTCGAATTATGAGCACTTCCTTCACTTCCTCCTGGATAATTATGCTGATGATCAACAACAGCATGCAAGCCTTTTCGGCGTTACTTGCTCAAAAGGTGCTATGGGAGTCTATGTGTCTGAAAGTGGAGAAGTGAAAGGGCCGCAAATGGTAGAATCCAAGTTTTTAACAGACCAGGTTAATGACCTTGTAGGTGCCGGTGATTCTTTTCGTGCCGGGCTGATCTCATATATCGCCCGACATTCTAATGAATTTAAACAAGGCAAGCTTAATTTCAAAGATGCTATTCAAATGGGTAATCTTACCGCTGTATCGTATATTACCGCCCCTTGGGAAAACAGGTATGCCAATATCGACCTTTATGAGAAAATGCTCAAAAAAGTGAAAAATGATAAATGAGCTATTACTAACTAAATTAATTTTCAAATTTATTCCGGATAAATTAACGGAGGATTATTATGGACAAAGGATTGGAAAATAAGATTTCACACCATTCTCAGATAGGAGGGATTGAAACTTCTGTTTTGGATAATGGTCCCGGCAAAGGTGTGCGCATCGCCTGGTTTAATACCGGTTCACCGCTGCGATTCAAAGTGGTTGTTGATAGAGCAATGGACATATGTGATGCGTTTTTTTCGCATCACAGTCTTGCCTGGATCAGCCATCAGGGAGTTACAGCCCCCGATCCCGCTGCAAATAAAGGCATGGATTGGCTTGGAACCTTTTCCGGAGGACTTTTGACCACCTGCGGACTCTCGCATATAGGACAACCGGAAGAAGACCAATCGGGAGCCAGGGGCCTTCACGGGAAAATAAGCACCATGCCCGCTGAAATTACTCATATCAAACAACCTGATCCCCAATCCGGACGGAACCAAATGGCTATTACCGGTGTTATTCGCGAGTCTACGGTGTTCGGCCCTATGCTGGAATTGCATCGTACCATCAGCTCGGAGTTGGGGAAAGCTGATATCAAAATCCAGGATAAAGTTGTCAATAAAGGGAATGAACCTGTACCGCATATGCTGCTTTATCATTGTAATTTCGGATACCCACTGGTCGACTCAGGGACAAAACTGGAGTGGAAAGGCGAATTGAATCCGGCTGATCAAGATGGATTTTTTAGTAAAGAAAATGATTATTGGACATGCCCTGATCCGATACCGCAACATAATGGCCCGGGGGAAGCTTGTGCTTTTATATACCCTCAACCGGATACGGACGGTTTATGCCGATGTTCAGTTGTGAATCCCAGGCTTGAAATTAAACTTACTCTGTCTTTCTCACCCAAACAACTCCCTTGCCTGACTAACTGGCAGCATTGGGGGACTCGTGAATATGTTACCGCCCTTGAACCGGGAACTAACCACCCTATTGGGCAGGGCGGCGCGAGAAAAAATAAAGAACTGTATATGCTTGAACCGGGGGAAGAAAAGGAATATGACTTATCATTTAGCCTCTCTGACATCAGGAGGCCGTATGATAATTAAACATGAATTGGCCGGTTTCGGGTTCGGCCCGATACAGTCCGGCATATTTGCCGCTGAAGCAGCCCAAAGCAGCGATTTCAACCGAATCAGCATAGCAGAAGTAGACGGTGAATTAGTTGATGCTGTTAGAAAAAACGGGAATACTTATTCCCTGAATATCGCACACCGTGATTGTATTAAGACCGTGAATATAAAAAATGTTGACCTCTTCAATATCACTATCGCGGCACAACGTGATGAAATGATACACAGGCTCAAAACTGCCACTGAAATAGTGACTTCTCTGCCGTCTGTTAATTTCTTCAATGCCGGTGGTGAAAACAGCCCCGCTGCTCTTATAGCTCTTGGGCTGCAAAGCAACAATGAAGAGCCAGCTTTAATTTATGCCGCTGAAAATAATAATCAGGCGGCGGAATTGCTCGAGAAACAGGTTGCAAAATATCTTGAAAATGCCTCGAATCGGCGTCCCAGCCAATTCCTTAACACGGTTATCGGCAAAATGTCACAAGTGATAGATGATCCCAATCTGATGAAAAAACTCGCCCTGGCACCAGTAACACCTGATGTTTCGAAAGCTTTCCTGGTGGAAGAATTCAACCGTATTCTCGTCTCAAGTGCAAATATCAACGGTTTCACGCCCGGTTTTTCAATGTTCGAAGAAAAAAATGATTTAGCGCCTTTCGAAGAAACTAAACTTTTTGGACATAATGCGGTACATGCTATGCTGGGTTTTTTTGCTAAAAATCGTGGATTAAAAACTATGACGCAGCTTAGAGAACATCCGGATTTGATGCAGACCGCACGCAGTGCATTGGTTAATGAAACAGGGCAAGCGCTAATCAAACTATATAAGAATACCGGCGAAAACCTTTTTACTCCGAAGGGCTTTAAAGAATATGCAGATGATCTGCTGGAGCGTATTACCAACCCAATGCTCCACGATGCCGTTGACAGAATGGTCAGAGATCCTATCAGAAAACTTGGATATAATGACCGGCTTTTCGGGGCTGTACGATTATGTTTAGATTGCGGCATAAAGCCTGTCAACCTCGTCTGGGGGGTAATTGAGGGGCTAAAATATATCCAGCGATCTGGAGTATTTGAAAAATATTCCACTGGGATGGATAAGAAAATACCCGAGGCGGGGGTGTTTGATCCTCAGTTCACGGGTAAACTCCTCAGTGAAATCTGGCAAAATGAAAAATTTAACGCGCTAAAATTGAATGAAATTGCCAATCTTGTCAGCGAGGTTTACACAAATGGTTAATTTCCCAAGGACAAAAGTCGGAGGCATATCGCTCTCCAGACTTATAATTGGTACTAACTGGTTTCTGGGGTATTCTCATACCAGTGCAGCAAAAGATAAATTTATCAAAAATTTTCAGACTAAAGAGAACATCACCGAAATCCTTGTGGAATTTCTCAACGTCGGAGTCGATACGATCATGGGCATGCCGGTACCACTCCTTCGTGATGCTATTGAGGACGCTGAAAACCGTGTCGGCAGGGGGATCAAGCTTATACTTACTCCGCATTTTAATATCCTTCCCGGGGGTGAAAGGGAATTAGAGCCCCAGCATGTGTTTGATAAATGCCGAGAGCTTGGGGCGACATTCTGCATGCCGCATCAGTGCATTACCGATCGGCTTGTTGACAGATTGCATGGGAATATTCGGGATATGGATAAATACTCCAAAATGATACGCGATAGAGATATGATCCCCGGCCTCTCAACACACATGCCGGAAACTATTAGTGTTGCAGACCACTCAAAAGCTGATGTGGAAACTTATATTCAAATTTATAACGCAGCAGGATTTATGATGTCACTCGAGGCCGACTGGGTTATGCGGATTATTTATCAAGCTGAAAAACCGGTAATGACTATCAAACCCCTGGCTGCGGGGAGACTGCTGCCGCCCGTGGGCCTGGCTTTTGTTTGGAATACTATTCGGGACTGCGATTTGGTTACGATAGGCACGACTACTCCGGATGAAGCTAAAGAAATTATTGAACTATCATTGGCCTTTTTGGAAAAAAGAAACCCTGAGAATGAATTACAATTTACCAGGAGTAAGCAATTTTATGTGTGAAAAAATTGGTATTGATTTAGGGGGGACCAAAATAGAAGGGGTGGCATTGGATGCACAGGGTAACGAAATCGACAGAATCAGAATACCTACCGGGCAAGAATATGGATATGAACATGTTCTGAATAATATTCAAAAGGTTTATCTCAGCATGCGTTCAAAACTCAGCACTGGAGAGCATACTTTTGGTATCGGCACTCCTGGCGCTACCTCACCTAAAACCGGGAAATTACGCAATTCAAACACACTTTGCCTGAATGGTAAAAGGTTGCACGACGACTTGGAAGATTTGCTTGATCATCGGGTGGAAATTCAGAATGATGCGAATTGTTTTGCTATGGCAGAAGCGCTTTTCGGTGCGGGGAAACACCACAAGATGGTTTTTGGCGTGATTTTGGGCACAGGCTGTGGCGGAGGGGTAGTGATCGATAAAAAAGTACATACAGGCAGTATGGCCATCGCCGGTGAATGGGGGCATATGGTGCTCAACCCCGAAGGACCTGAATGTTATTGTGGGAATCGAGGCTGTGTTGAGACTTACCTCAGTGGCGGCGGCCTCGAAAAACTCTATTCCGAACGCTATGGAACTGATGTGCCTTTTCACCAAATTGCTGATAATTATTACAAAGGTAATAAGCATTGCATTGAATTCATTTCTGAGTTTTTAGCTCATTTTGGCCAGGCTATGGCTAACCTTATTAATATACTTGACCCCGATGTTGTCGTTATTGGCGGCGGCCTTTCGAATTTCGATGCCCTCTACTCCCAAGGAACAGAAGCTATCGCTAATGTCATCTTTTGCGACTACTTTGATACCCCAGTGGTAAAAAATAAGCTCGGTGATTCAGCCGGAGTAATAGGCGCTGCGCTTATCGGTAAATAGCGCATTGTTAAAATACTGTGCTGGACAAGTGGAAAGGACCACTTCTAATGCTTCGTTGCATAACTAAGGATAATCTTTGGTCATTCCGTTTTTTTACCGCAGAGAGCGCAGAGGACACAGAGAACGGCTTATTTACTGAGATCAGACCTGACCTGCATTACATTTACGCCGGATTTGATTTTACGCATGTTTTCACTTACTCTATAAATGAAGATCAAGATGTAAAATATAGTTTACTTAAATTAGAGGTACATATCTATGCAAAAATTATTTATCAACGGACATTGGTGTGAAGGCACAGATCAGAAATCTTTTCAATCGTTTAATCCTGCCACCGGCGAGGCTATCGATTCCATTGCCGCCGGCTCAATAGATGATGTTGAGAAAGCTGTTCAGGCAGCCAGGGAAGCATATCACGATTGGACGGTTTCCAATGTTACGGATCGGGCTGAAATGCTACGACAGTACCTGTACCGCATGCGTGAGGAAAAGGAAAATCTCGCCGAGTTAGTTACTCGGGAAGTCGGTAAAACCGTCCCTGAATCACTGGCGGAGATTGAAGACGCGCTCAACCTTGTCGACTACCTCGTAGGGGAAGGTAAGCGCTATTTTGGCGAGGTTGCGCCCTCAACTCAAAAAAATCGGTTCGCCTATACCCAGCGCTGCGCTTATGGAGTCGCAGCATTGCTTACTCCATGGAATTTCCCTGTCAGTATTTTAATCTGGAAACTCGCTCCCGCTTTACTCTGCGGAAACACGACCGTTGTCAAACCGTCCAGTGATTCCCCTTTAACGGCCGGCGCATTGGTTCAATATGGCGAAGATATCTTCCCAGAGGGGGTAGTGAACCTTGTAACCGGAAGAGGGGGGGCAATCGGAGATCGTATCGTCTCACATGAGTGGGTAGATGTTATTAGTTTCACCGGATCAACCGAGATCGGCAAGAAAATTCGCAGTTGTGCCGGCATGAAAGAGGTCGGACTCGAGTTGGGAGGTAAAAATCCCGCTGTTATTATGCCGTCGGCAAATATTGACGGAGCAGTGAGCGATACAGTTAAAGGTGCGTTTGGTGTTGCGGGGCAACGTTGTACGGCTACCAGCAGAGTAATAGTGCATCAGGACATTTACGATGAATTCAAAGTGAAACTCATCGCACAAACTGAACAGTTAAAGCTCGGGAACGGACTTGATTCGGAAACCGATATGGGGCCTCTGATCAAAAAATCGCAAGTCGAAAGCGTGGATGGCTATGTTAATAACGCAGTAAATGACGGTGCAGAACTGCTTTGCGGCGGCAAAAGGATGCCGGAAGTCGGTGCGTGTTTCTATGCACCGACCGTGCTTGATAAAGTCACAAAAGATATGGAAGTAGCACAAGAAGAAGTCTTTGGCCCCGTTTTGTGCCTCATGAAATGCTCGTCTCTTGATGATGCAATAGATATTGCTAATGATGTCAGATACGGGCTTTCTGCTGCAATCTATACTGCGCACCTCAAGGAGGCATTCAGAGCAACAAACGAACTCGCCTCGGGTATAGTCGTTGTGAACAACCCACCCGGAGCCGTTGAGACACATTTGCCGTTTGGCGGCGTGAAAGAAAGCGGTATAGGGCGTGAAGGCGGAATTGAAGGGATTGATGAATTCAGTAGAACAAAGACCGTATATATTGATTATTAATATAATAGGCGCTCCGTCATCTTTGCGGATGTTGAGATTGCGCAAGCGGGTCGTAATCACTTATAACAAAAGGAGATATTAGTTGATGAGATGATGTTGCGGGG
Organism: Candidatus Brocadiaceae bacterium; assembly: GCA_003551785.1. The sequence continues at coordinate 7,428 of PUNP01000852.1, forward strand.
TTGTCTTTTTTTTGCCAGCAACTCTGTTAGCGATGATCTTAATGCCAAAACCTTTTTGCTCATTAAAACATCCGCAAAGTTGAAGGACCCCCATATAATGATTGGCAAGAGATAAATGATACAGGAAAAATACATAGGAAAAACGGCTATTGTTACAGGTGCTAGCCGCGGAATCGGACGTAATATCGCGCTTACGCTTGCTGAAGAAGGCATGAAAGTCATTGCGTCAGCACGTAATGCAAAAGATATAAAAGACTTATCAGATTATATATGCGATAATGGTGGTTTGGCTGAGGCCGTGGAGGTTGATTTAGCTGATGAATCAAGTGTTATATCACTTTTTCAAAAGGTTAATCAAAAATATGGCTCACCGGGTGTTTTAATTAACAATGCCGGAGTGGGCGCGTATGGGCCACTTGCTGAGTATACTACAAAAGATTTGGATCATCTTATTTCAGTAAACCTGAGAGGAACATATCTTTGTGCGCGTGAAGCCATGAAGTGCATGATAAAAGAGCGTTCCGGCTATATCATCAACATTGCCAGTGTTGTGGGATTCAAGGGTTACCCGAACCAATCCGCCTACACGGCAACTAAACATGGGGTTGTCGGGCTGACTAAATCGCTGGCGAAAGAGGCACAGGAATATGATATAAGAGTCAGCGTTATTAACCCGGGCGGTGTTGATACGAAGATGGTAAGAAAATCACGACCTGATTTAAATCCATCTGAACTTCTTTCCCCGGATGATGTCTCACAAGCCGTAATCTATCTGCTGTCGCTGTCGGAGAAGGCAGCTGTAGATGAGTTATACCTGCGCAGATATAGCAGCCAACCTTTTTAAACAACTCTTCCTGCCAATATCAGGAACCATTACCCAAACGCAAAAAGAAGGGGAGGATATCCAACGGGCCGACACAAAGCCGGCGGCCGCATACCCGCAACGTCCGATAATATATATTATGTTTCATTAAGGGTGTGGTCATAGAAGTTGGGGGTTTTGGAAGCGGAGAAGTTTTTTGAAGGGAATCCCGATATGAAAAATCCTGAAGTTTATCTTCACCGAAATCCTGAAATTATTCGAACAAAGGAGTTTGCCAGGCTTTTTTGAGTTCTGAAATCGGAGTCGAAATTAACGTCTCTGAATTATTCCCAAGCACGCTTAACATACCCGTTTCATTTGTCGCCCCCACCTGGCTGCAGACTACCCCGGCAAACATCGATTCAAATGTTTCCTTATTGGCTGGTGAAATCTCAAGCAAGAAACGGGTATTGGACTCGCTAAAAAGCAATATATCATTCGGGATACTATTGAAATCTTTCCCTACAGGCACATTACCTAATTTTATATCTGCGCCAAAACCACCGGCGAAAGCCATTTCGGCCGCCGCTGCGCCAAGCCCTCCTTCCGACAAGTCGTGGCATGCGTTCACTAAACCATAATTGATCACCTTCTGAACGGTTTCCATAACCTTTAAAGCGCTCCGGCGTCGCACTTTTGGCACTGAACGCCCTAAATACCCGTTTAATTCATAATAATGAGAACCACCAAGTTCCGGATACGTTGCCCCCACCAGATAAATTAAAGTGTTGGGTTCTTTAAAGTCCATTGTTTGAGTCAGCCTGATATCATCGATAGCTGACATTGCACTTATCAGAAGCGTCGGCGGGATACTGACCGTTTCTTTTCCGGTGTTAAACTCATTATTCAGGCTGTCTTTACCGCTGATGAACGGGACTTTAAAAGCTTTTCCGTAGTCATAACACGCCAAAGCGGCCCTTACCAATGTCCCTAACTGTTCCGGTTTTCTGGTATTGCCCCAGCAAAAATTATCAAGTATAGCCGTTCGTGAGATATCTCCCCCCACAGCAACAATGTTTCTCAGTGCTTCATCGATAGCACTGGCAGCGGCATGGTAGGCATCGATATCCGCATATTTTGGGTTCATACCACA
>PUNP01000770.1 GCA_003551785.1 Candidatus Brocadiaceae bacterium
GTTACAGAGCGCTGATATGCTCTGCATCGCCCCACAAAACTTCAAGGTTATAGAGTTCACGTCTCGATTTTTCAAATACGTGAACGACTATATCACCAGTGTCTATAAGCATCCATCCGGAGTCCGGAGTACCTTCCTTACCGATTATATTCCCGTCCTGCTCTTCAATTAAATCGGATACTTCCCGGGTTAAAGCCTTAAGATGCCTGGTATTTCTGCCGGTAGAGATGACAAAGAATTCAGCTACTGTTGTCAGTTCAGCGACATCAAATACACAGACATCTTCGGCCTTATTCACATCGAGCAACTGTGCTATATCAACAGCACGTTTTTTAGCTAACTCATGCGACACTCAAAAACCTCCCAGTCCGAGGAGTCCCTGGACTGTTGGTGCGAAATTAACCACTAATCCTGCAAAAGCTACGGAAGACATAGCCATCAGTTTAATCAGGATGTTCAAGGATGGCCCGGAGGTATCTTTGAACGGATCACCTACGGTATCCCCAACAACACTGGCTTTGTGTGCTTCGGAATTTTTCCCGCCAAGATTATCCTGCTCAATCCATTTTTTGGCGTTATCCCACGCTCCACCACCGTTGTTCAACATACATGCCAGTGACAGACCGGCAACTAATGAACCGGCCAGCAGCCCGACTACTCCGGCTATGCCCAGCACGAGCCCAACAACTACCGGTGCGATGATGGCCAGCAATGATGGAACAATCATCTCTTTCTGAGCGCCCGCAGTGGCGATAGCTACGCAACTGGCGTAATTCGGCAGGACTTCACCTTCGGCATCGACGCGTTCATTAGGCCAGTTATCGGGGTCCTCAGCATCCTCAGCACTCATACCGTCAGCCACCAGCTTCTCACGCAGTTTTTTGAACTGCCGGCGAGTTTCTTCAACCATCTTACCGGCGGTACGTCCAACGGCACGCATGGTCATACCACAGAAAAGGAAAGTCATCATAGCCCCCAGGAAAAGCCCGCCTAACAGCATAGGACTCAGGAGATTAAGCTCAAGCGCGCTGACATATTCCGCTATGCCGGCCCGAACATCGACTGCCTGAAGGTCGGAAAGCTTGTCAGGAATTTGATCGACACTTTCAAGGTAAAATACAGCATTACCCAACACGTAATATCCTTCTTGCGCGGCGCTTCTGATGAGCGTAGGCAACTGGCTGACATACGCGGCGAGCAGTGCCATCGCCGTCAGAGCAGCCGAACCGATAGCAAACCCCTTGCCGGTAGCAGCGGTGGTGTTACCCAGCGAGTCGAGCGCATCCGTTCTTTCCCTTACTTCGGGATCAAGCCCGCTCATCTCGGCGTTACCGCCGGCATTATCGGCCACCGGTCCGTAAGCATCCGTCGCTAAAGTGATACCCAGGGTGGAAAGCATACCGACAGCAGCAAAAGCCACACCGTAAAGCCCCATGCTTATATCAGTGAAACCACCGGAAAGGCCGAAGGCAGCAAGGATAGCTATGACAATCGTAATAACCGGAATGGCACTCGACAGCATGCCGACCGCAATACCTTCAATGATCAGCGGAGCGGTGCCCATTTCCGATTGCTTGGCAACGCCTTTAGTCCACCGGAATTCATCGGCTGTAAACCATTCGGTTGATTGACCGATTACGACACCAGCCACCAAACCGGCACATATCGCACCGAGCACACCCCAACTGAAAATCCCGAGGGCGGAGAAACCGGCAACCGCCAGCAACACCAGAACGGTGCTGGAAAAAGTTCCGAAAAGCAGAGCACGAAGTAAGTTCTTTTGCGTTGCATCCTCTTTACACTTCACCATGAAGACGCCTAAAACACTCAGTATGATACCGAGCCCGGCAACGATCATCGGTGCGGTCACCGCCAGTTCGATCGGCATGAATTCCTTGGCGAATGCCAGGGGAATTGCTGCACCCAGCGCTGAGGTAGCGAGGATGGACCCAACATATGATTCATAAAGGTCGGCACCCATACCGGCCACATCACCGACGTTATCGCCTACATTATCCGCTATGGTAGCGGGGTTGCGGGGATCATCTTCCGGTATGCCGGCTTCGACTTTACCGACGAGATCGGCACCGACATCGGCGGCTTTGGTGTAAATACCACCGCCGACACGTGCAAACAGCGCCATCGTCGAAGCGCCTATCCCGAAGGTCAGCATGGTGGAGGTAATTTCCTGAAGCATTTCATAAATATCCATGCCAGCCCCCATACCAAAGAGATTGAGATTATAAATAATCAACATGCCGAAATACCACACGGCGACATTGATGAGACCGAACCCGACAACGGTCAGGCCCATCACCGAGCCGCTCCGGAAAGCAACCTTCAATGCGCCGTCCAGCGACTCGCGCGCCTTATTCGCCGTCCGGGCGGAAGCCTGAGTCGCTGATTTCATCCCCAGCCAGCCGCAAAGACCGCTGAAAAAACCGCCGGCTATAAAGGCAGGCGGGGTGAACCAGTTCTGCACTCCAAGAAATGCGAGCCCCAGAAAAACCACAAACAACAATATAAAGACTACTGTAACCACTTTATACTGCTGCCCGAGATAGGTATTGGCCCCTTCACGCACATGCTGGGCAATACTCTTCATCGTATCCGTACCTTCATCAACCTCCATGAACTGGTTATAAAAACGCCAGGCAAAAAACAAGCCTATTACTGAGGCGATAGGCGCTATAAGCCATAAGGTGGGAACACCGTCCATTAAAGTCGATATTTCCTGAACCGCACCCTCTTCAGTTTCGGCGAAAGCTGAAGACCCGAGTGTTAAAATTAACGTCATAACCCCGGCCAAAGACTTGAAACTCAACAAACGTCGCCTGCATGCTCTGCTTATTTCACTGCTAAACATACATCTTGCTCCTATTATTAGAAAACGGTTATAGTGGATTAGAAAGCTAATTACTGGAGAACACAAATTTTAATGGAAAATGGTTTTTCTTGCAACTGAAAACTCAGACTTCCTGATACATAGAAAATTGCTGTAAATCCTCCGTGGACGTAAGTCCACAGTGAACCACGTCTCTTTTTTTTATGTGTGGAGGCTGAAACCGCCGTTTGAGAACTTGATAGTACAAACTGTAATTTTTATAAATATTCAAAATGACATTTAAAATATTGTTTATAATTATTTATAAGGCGAGACGGCCCCCCCTGCGGTTATTGGCTTTGGTATCTGAGAATGATGAGAAACCGGGCATTATATTAATATATTCAGCACCGTTATTAGATTATGTTGCAAAAAAAAGGTTTATGAAGTAGTATATAATTATCACTTTCAACAATACTTTAAAGGAGAAAAAAAATGTTTGCTTTTATCGGTCTGCCGGGCAATACGGAATGGATCATCATCCTGATTATAGCCCTTTTGATATTCGGTAAACGCCTGCCCGAAGTGATGCGTTCAATGGGACAGAGCGTCAAACAGTTTAAGAAGGGCATGGAAGAGGCTGATCTTGGTGACGATAACAAACACGAAAATGACCACAAAACGGATACCCAAGAATCAGCCGATGAAATAGAAAACACGGACAATGAGCCGGAGGGGGAAGGTAAATAGGCCGTTTAGCCCGTATATTTAATAAACCAACAACCAGAAACCAGATACTGTCAAAAAGCAAGTGGAATGGACCACTAACAGCCTGGCCGAAAAGGCAATAAAAGGTTCGTAGTGAGCCCTTTCAAGGGCTCCGAAATCCGGAAATTGTAACGCACTCCCCTGGACGCTTGGAAGCGTCCACTACGAGCCGGGTTTTCGACCAGGCTGTTAGACAATCACAATATAAGATATTAATATTACTACAATGAATATCCCGACACTGAAAACGTCAAACAGTGATTTTGAACAGAATTTAGCCCATTTTGAAAGCAGGAAAGCCGCCGCTCAGGGACTCACCTTTGACGCTGAAAATGAAATCAATGTAAACGTCAGCAAAATCGTGCAGGACGTTGCTGAAAACGGAGACAAGGCTCTGTTAGGGTATACACGTAAGTTCGACGGCGTGTCACTCTCAGCGGATAGCCTTAAAGTCAGTAAATCGGAGCTTCAGAAGGCGATTTCGTCCATTTCACCGGTACTTAAATCCGCGCTTATACTTTCAGCGGAAAGGATTAGAAAATTTCAGGAATCCGTATTGCACACCGATCCCCCCCCTTTAGCGGAAGGCGGCCGTTCGACATCACTGCGCTATAGTCCCGTGGATTCAGCGGCTATATGCGTACCTGGCGCATCCGCCTCACTAGCCTCCAGCGTGCTGATGAACGTCGTTCCGGCTGCCGTAGCGGGGGTTAAGCGCATTGTTATGATAACGCCACCGTGTAAAGACGGCACGGTCTCACCCGACCGGCTCGCAGCAGCAAGCATTGCCGGCGCCGATGAAATATATCGTGTTTTCGGCCCCCAGGCGGTAGCAGCCGTGGCTTTCGGAACGGATACTATCGCCCCCGTGGATTTTATCGCCGGACCGGGTAATATTTATGTAGCAACCGCTAAAAAAACAGTTTTTGGGAAGGTGGGCATTGATATGATAGCCGGCCCCAGCGAGGTGGCAGTCATCGCCGATTCATCAGCAGATCCCGTATCGACCGCCGCTGAACTGCTCTCGCAGGCTGAGCATACCGACGGCAGTGCAATGCTGATAACAGATTCCGCATCACTTGCTGAAAAAACATCCGCTCAACTGTCAGAACAGGTATCCGAATTCGAAAACCGCACGGCGATTGAAAATTGCCTCCGCCAATACGGATGCCTCATCATCTGCAGCCATAGCAATGAATGTGTCAAGATTTGCAACCGCATAGCCCCCGAGCACCTTGTCATCATGAGTGACTCCGCCGACACCATCGCGGCTCAGATACACCATGCCGGAGCTATTTTCCTGGGACACCACACACCTGTGGCTGCCGGAGACTATATCGCCGGCCCGTCACACACACTCCCGACCGGCGCGACGGCACGCTTCGCCGGCGGGTTGACCGCCAATCACTTCCTGAAATCCACCAGCCTCACCGAATATTCCCGGACAGCACTGGAAAATGATGCCGAAAAACTACGTCTCATGGCGGAATCCGAAGGCCTGCCCGCTCATGCTGAATCCGTCAGGAAAAGGCTTTATGAACATTGACCTGAGAGATTTATCGCTTTGTGATACAAAGATGAAAGGCATTAGTGCGATGTAAAGCAGCCAATTATTCCTTAGAACGATTTTACCCCCCCCAAAAAACTGTCTCTAAGCACCTTTTCAAGCAACCCACAATCCCATATAGCATTGCCTCACAATATCTTACATCTAACTGAATTGGTGACACCATTTAACAGCCATTTAACAGGTTAAGTTGCGTATCTTTGTTAAATGCCTTTTTACACACTATAATGTAATGTACATAAACTTCAACATCAAAAAACCGGGAGATATTTAGGATGAAGAGCAGCGGCAAATGGTATGGTGATGAGTATTATTTCGGAATGCATTATGATCTGCACGCCGGCAAAAAGGATACCCGACTCGGCACCCGCTGCAGTCCGGCTGAGCTTTGCCCGATGCTTAAACTCATGGATCCGGATTTTGTCCAAACCGATTGTAAAGGCCACGCCGGTTATACAAGCTGGTTCAGCAAGGTCAAGAACGCCTCGGTCCCCATCGGGCGTGGTTCACTGCTGAAGGACTGTCGCCTGCCCCATCCGGCCGCCGTCCTCAACAGAGTGGGAAATGGACAAATTGCCTACGTACCGGCTGATATTTTCCGCGACTTTGCGAACAACCGCTACCCCCTTACGCGTTGTTTTGCCGGTGAACTGGTCGAGAGGCTCTGGCCGGAACCGCCGATACGGGTCAAAGCACCTACCTGCATCGATGCCTCCTTCCGACGCCAGAGCAATGCGGTAATAGTGCATCTGGTCAACCGCACCAGCGGTCTGCCCAATGTTCCGGAAAGCGGGGCTATCGATGAAATCCCGCCGGTCGGGCCGATTATTATCACCTTGCACCTGCCTGAGCGTCCGGGGCAGGTGAAACTGGCCTTCGAAGACGAAGTGCATGAACAGGAGTGGTCGGATGGGCTGCTCAGTATAACAGTCCATGCTGTGCGGATTCATGCAGCGGTAGTGATAGAGGGAGCATCAGCACTGATTCCACAGGAATCTCCGATGAACATTCCTACTTCTTCCGTGGAGGAAGGGTATCAAAAGTAATTTTTTTTATCAGGAGCTTGCAGCAAAATGTTAACACGGACATTTTCGACGGGAGAGGCATTGAGTTTTGGATGGAAGACGATGAAAAACAACCTGGGATTCTTCATTATCCTATTGCTGGCCTCCGGTATTTTGCAAAACGCTGCGGATATACTTTCTCGTCTTACCAGAGAACCGGCCGCCGATGCTCTCTTCCAGTTGGCCGGGGCGGCATTATCAACAGTAGTCTCGATTGGATTAATAAAGATATCGCTTAAATTCTGTGATAACCGTCCGGGAGAATTACGTGACCTTCTGGTACACTACAGATTCTTTTTCAAATTTCTCGCAGGCTATATACTTTACGGTTTAATCGTTTTGGCGGGATTCCTTTTATTCATTGTACCCGGGGTTATATGGTCGATCAAATTTTTCTTTTTCGATTATTTTGTTGTTGATAAGGGATACGGCCCGATAAAAGCGCTCAAGGCAAGTTCTGAGATAACGCGCGGCGTAAAGTTGGATTTACTCGGGTTCTTCATTGTGCTACTGGGCATCAATATCCTCGGACTTCTCTTTCTGGTTGTCGGTCTGTTTGCCACTGTCCCGACGTCTATGGTCGCTGCCGCCTTTGTCTATCGCCAATTGGCCTCCGAAACGGAAATGAGCGGAAAAGGCAACGGGATCGAAACGCCTGACATTCCCAACAGAGAGACCTTATGGAAAGCCCCCAAATTCGATTAACCCGGAATTATCTGCGGCTGTCCGCTTCCACTACTTCACGTGGAAGCAATAATTCTTCTGCGGTTAGGGCAATATACGGAGGAACCGTTTTCAACCGCAGCCTGCCGCTAGCGCGCCAGGTACGCACCCTCCACAAACGCCCGTCCTGTCCATCCGGCACATCAATGCTGAAGTGGCCGCTCCCACCCATTTCCTCGAAATCAAGCAGCTTATTACCATCGGCATCCCATATCCCCCCCGAGCCGGAATCTGCATAACCGCCTACAATACTGGTGCCTCGTGGAACATAGAAATACGCCCTTGCAATACCAACGTGGGGCCTGAAACCGGTTCTAAGCGTTTTAGGCATTCCTTCGGGCAGCCTGATGGTATGGCGTCCTCCGCCATCCCGCACCCGCAGTTCATGAAGGCCGTCAAAGGGAGTATTCAAAACGATTTCATGCCATTCCTGATCCGGAACGGCTGTTTCAGGGTCAGAATCTATTACCTCAGCAAGTGGATCGTTCGGGGAAAAAAGTTCCAGACGCACGGGGCCACGATCCCGATAGGTGATGCCGCCGCGTACTTGCAGCCGAATCTCACCCGGTTCCTCCACCCAGATATAATAATTTCGTGTGCCGCGATGCCTGCCTGCGTTTCCAAACTGTCCCCTTTGCGATACAGTTCTGAGGTTCAGCGGCGCGGCGGGCACCAGTTCTTCACTGAAACTGACCGGCGTGAAATCCAGCAGCGGATTGTTGGCTATGCCCTGTGTTAAGAAATCATCGATCTGATCCCGAGAATACGGTTCGGCCTTTTCCTGGAGTTCCTGTTTTCTTCCCTCGATCGACGCCACGGGTGTTACCCCACCGGGCGCATAGTGGCGACCGCACATACGGGGTGTGTGTACCATCTTGCGATCGGCCATGTTGTAACTGTGGGCCACCCAGTCTTCATATAACCGCTGCCTTTCTTCGCCGTCTGCATTCACGGTAAGATGATACAGTTCAGAGTGGCGGGTGTACAGTATAAGGTCATCCAGACGTTCCAGCACATCCGGATTATCGGTTTTATTCCTTGCCTCATCCAGTGCGATGTACATCCGGCCCAAAAGGTCCTCACTCAGCAGAGCAGCGCTATCTTCCTCGGTAAAGCGGTGGAGGATGCGGTAAAAATCCCTCATCGGCTCGGCGGCATCCTCAAAAGCTCTGTTCAGGAAGTCATCGAAAACTTCTTCAACCCTTTCCGCCACGGAAATATCCCACATCATCCTGGCCATAAGATAATAGGCAAAGCCGGCATGTCCCCATGACCCATGGATATTGGCACTGTTGAAGCGGGCACCATGGCTGTGAAACCACGGTATGGTTCGCCTCAGATAACTAATATTAGCTCCACGTCCGCCGCCCGGCAGGTTGGCATAGGAATAGTAGTATTCGCGTATGCCCAACAGCGAGGCCCTGGCACCCCATTCATCTACCAGTTCTTCTGCCGTATATCCGCCACGCAAAAAACTCGTAGCAATGCTGACTATAACCTTGGGATGAACATCGATCGAAGGGGGTGGAGAGTGGCTTGCATAAGCATAAATCCCGACATATTTTTTCTCATTGAAACCAAGATCATTAATAGCTTCGGCTACCTGATTCGAAAGTATCACGACCCGGTCGCTGACGCTTCCCATTTCCGCACATTCCTCGCACTCACACCAGTCGCCGCCGTCGCTGGGATCCATTGAAATACTGTCGGTATCGGAGTCCACCCGGCCAATTGCATCTTCCACTACCAGCCTGCGCAGATCGGGGTTGGAAATACAGAATTTATCACCGCGGCCACCGCCTCTTTCGCCGCCGACCTTGGCAAGAAACTCCGGATTCTCCCTGAAGGCTTCCTCGTTACGCCGTATAATCCCCCGATAGGCATGGCCCGTGCTCAATGAAAAACCGGACTGGCTGCGATTGACCCGATCCCACCTGTCAGTAGTCCACCATATGCGGCGGTTGTAATAATCGGGGCTTTCGAAAGTATCGATCGTTATTGCAAGTTTGTCCAGCTCGGGTATTATCTCCCATGTATCAGTCGGGAAATAGTATCGGTAGCCGAACCGGTTGAGCAGGTCCCAAACAGCATTTGAAACACCCAGATCGGTTGCTCCAATTAACAGAAGCCCACTATCGCGACTTCGAATCAGGTACTCCTCGCGACGGAAGGGATCATCGGAGTCGAATTCCGCCTCTAATCCCAGCCCGGGCAACTCACATGCCGTACCAAGGGCTATGCCCTCGGAGCCGTCCCCACGCTTGATTTCGAATACGGCGCCGCTTATTTTTTCAAGGTATTCGGCCAGATATTCAGCAGCTTCCTCAGTGCTCCCGGATGCATCTTCAGCTATGAAGACAGGCATCATCGCCTCATGGCCCTCGGCAAGAATAACCTCCGCAAAAACATTTTCGGCTGCAGCCA
>PUNP01000092.1 GCA_003551785.1 Candidatus Brocadiaceae bacterium
TCTGTGGTGACCCTGAGGACGGAGGAGCTGCTGAAGGGGAACAAGCCCGATATCCTGACGGACGGACTGCTTCAAGGGGCCTTTCTTTACGGAAACATTTTTGAGTTCCATGCATCCATCGCCGAAGAACTGGGGCTTCCCTACGTGGTTGTAGGCAACTATCCCATCAGCAAAGAAATCCCCCAGGTAAAGCATGGTGTCCAGGATCTGACCCGCCGTGCTGTGAGACTTATGAATAAAATGAACCCAGGGAAACCTATCCTTCTGCTTGTGGAACCTTTCAGCCTGTATTATACACGAGAAATATCCACAGCCTACTGCTCTGAGTTGCAGAATTTTCCAGAGCTAAAACCCACCATCCAGGTCTGCCCGCAGGACGACGGTTACGTCGGTCTAAAGGCTCTCCTTGATTGCGGTTTCCGCGATTTTTCCATAATAACCACAGACCATATTCTGCCGGGCATCATTCACCTATACAGGGAAAAAAATATCGAAATGAAAGATCATCCCATCCTGGCAATGGGAAACGCTGAAAGAATTTCTCCTTATGACAGATCCCATATTTATGTGGCTCCTATGGAAAACCTGTTTGCAGAGGCTTTGAAAACTTTTGCGGAAGCGTTCAAAAAACAACAGATGAAAATATACACAGAACTTGAAATACCTATTCATCCGCCGACAAAAGAGGCGGCGAACACAAACATTTAAGACCATTTTAAAAAAGGAGGCAGTTATGTATCTTAAACGCACCAGCTTTTGTATGTTTTTTTCTTTTCTGTGCTCATGCACAATGTTTTTATCACACTTTGCAAACGCTGAAGCGCCCAGGGACGCGGCCGGCGACAGCTTACTTTCATACCGGTTTGAGGAAATGCACAATGACAGGGTCAAAGACACCAGCGGGCATGACCGCAGCGGAAAAACCCATAACACAGATGTTGCGGACGGAAGGAGCGGGAATGCTCTCAGCTTCAACGGCATCAGCAGTTATGTCGTCACCGAACACACCGCCGGTCTGGAATTCCCGCAGGACGACTTCACCGTCGAAGTGTGGTTCAATCCGACCACCGGCGACGGCACTTTGCTTTCAATGCCTTCCAACACCTCCAGCACATACGGAAGATACCAGTTATTGCTGGACAAGGGGAACCCCAGAATTGTCGTGAGACGTCCCGCAGGACCTTCCCCTTATCTGTCGATGAGGACGGACATTCCGGTTCAGCTTGAACGGTGGAATTATCTTGCCGCGACATTCGACAGCGCACGTGGGAAAATCACCCTGTTTCTTAACGGAAGCCGTGTGGAAAGCACCGCGTGGGAAGGCGAAACCCTCGGGACGCCGAAACAACCGCTCTACCTTGGAGCTCACGCGCGCGCGAAAGCATATCCATCCTTCAAAGGGCTCATTGACGAGGTCAGGATTTCCGACAGCGTGCTTTCACCCGGTGAAATACACGCACGCTGGGTTGGCCCGTTGAAAGAGACCAAGGCGCAATCAAACTGGGCGCATACCGATGTGCTCGGCTTTGTCGTGCCACCTGTCACCTCCACAAAATGGCTGCCGCACGTCTTGCCGCCTGAAAAAAACATCAACAGCGAGATAAACGTTATAGGGGCAAAAGGTACGTTTGAACCGGCCTCTTTCATCCTTTACCCGTTTGAAGACATCGAAGAACTGGAAATCGAATGGTCGGGGCTTACCGGGCAAGATAAGGGGGCAGCCATTTCCCGTGAGGAGCTTAATGTCCGGCTGGTGAAACGGTGGTACCAGTCAGGCAACGCATGGGACGGCTATCCGCTGCAGAATACATCGCGACGCGTTTTCGTGCCGGAACTGCTGCTGAACGACCAGAACCTGGTAAAGGTTGACAGGGATAATGAGGAAAACTACCTGCGCATCGACTACCCGGAAGGAAAAAAATACGTGTGGATAAGTTATCCGGAAGAAGGAGAACATAACGAACCTTTCCGTATCCCGCACAGAGGACCTGTGGAGTTCAACCATTTTGCCGAACCGGTGTATGACGCCGCCACGCTGCAGCCGGTGCGGCTGAAAGAGGGAGAGGCCAAACAGTTCTGGGTTACCGTTTACCTGCCGGATAATGTCCCGGCCGATACATACTCAGGCAAAATTACCCTGAACGCCGACGGCCAAGCGAGCGGGGAATTTACCCTCAACGCCACGGTGCTGCCTTTTGAACTGCCCATGCCAAAAACATACTACGATACCGCCAAAGACTACCACGTTGTTCTGTGGCACCAATCCAGGACTATAACACATAAAGGTTTTTATTCGCAAGCGGGTTTTGACGACGCGCAGGAACGCACAGAAAATCGGCTGAAAGTAGAATTCCAAAACATGCTCGATCACAACGCATTCCACCCGAGAGGCCCCTTTTACCCGCAGCCGGACGCGGACGCCTTCCTCACGGAACTGCGCATCCGCCAGGAGGTGGGGCTGCCGCTTGACCCGATTATCGGCGGAACACACGCGGTGCTGGACAGGTGGTGGGACATGCCGGAGGACGAAGAGGGGTATCAAGAAAGATTCGAAAAGTTCACCGAACGGATCGACAGGACGTTTTCTATGATCGAAGAGGTTACCGGACACAGAAACATCTTTTTCGACGCCATCGACGAGGGGAAGGAAAGGCGAATAAAACTCCAGCAGGACGCGTGGAAACACATTCAGGAGGAGGGCGGGAAAGTGTGGGCTACCGGCTGGCACGTCAACTTCCCGATGGCGGGTCATGCGCAGAATTTCCACTCTTGGGCTGGCAAACCCACCCGGGAAAGGGCACAGAAATGGCATTCGACGGGCGGGCGTATAGGCAGTTATGCCTACCCGTTCAGCGGACCGGAAGACCCGCTGCTGTGGAGAAGGAACCAGGGACTCCTTCATTACAAGGCCAATTACGACGCGTCCGGCGTCTACGCCTATTCCGAAGGCAGACTCAATATCTGGAACGACTTCATCGAAACAAACACGTACCGCAGTTTCTGCATGGTCTACCCCACCAAAGACGGTGTGATCGACACCATCGCATGGGAAGGGTTCAGGGAAGGGATCGACGACATCCGTTATGCCACCCTGATGAAACTGCTGGCGGAAGAAGCGATTGCATCGGGCTGTATTGACGCACGGTATGAGGGCCGAAAAGCCCTTGTCTGGCTGGAATTGATGGATGAAGAAAACGCTAACCTGGACACCGTGCGAATGGAATTGATCAATAATATATTAAATCTACAAAATGTCATCGACAACGGAGCTTGATATGAAATACCCGCCTTTAAGAATATTGTTTTTCACCCTCGCCCTGACGGCCTTCTCCGCTGCAGCGTTCGCCGCCAGCGAGCGAAATGTCTACACCTGCCGGTGGATGCAGGGCCGACCCGCCTACAATGCAACGCACTGGAACAATATCTGGTCAAGAGCACGAAGGAGGGACGACGACGAACTTATAGAGTCGCGGTTCGGAGAGTACGGCCGGGAGGCCGCCCGGCAGCTCTCCACGGACCCCACTGTGGAAAGGTCGTATGACCTGGAATCCGCACTGGCCGAACCCCGTGCTACGGGGTTCCTGATGGCTTACCGGGCGGAAGGATGGTATATCTACATCCAGACAAAAGAACCGCTGGTTGATAAAATAATGGAGGAGGTGGCAAAAGACAATCCGGTCGGCGGCGAAGGAATGGAGATTTTTTTCTCAACCCGCCCGCATGAAACTTCCTATTACATGATAACGGTGGACCTTCCTGAAAGAAAAATTGAAGAATACGTGATGAGACCACGCGACCGCAATCAACGGCCTCTGGGCAACCGTATGCGCGCGGAAACCATCATACTGCCCGACGGAACCGGCTGGGGCACTCTTGTTTTTATCCCCTGGATAAGTTTTTACGACAGATTGCCCTTCGACGGCGAAAGTGATGTCTGGGAGTTTTCTATTATGCGCTGGATGTCGTTTTCAAAATCAGGCGGAGTATCATGGGGCGGTAAAGTGCATGAACCTGGTGCTTGGGGACTCATTGAATGGGAAAACCCCTCTCCCCAGCAATTGACCGAAATACGCAGGAATATCATCAGCACGGCATGGAGAAAATACCGGGAAAAAGCCGCATCTCTCCGACTCTTCTGGAAAAATGACGACCCTGCATTCTACAACGAGAGCGTTCTTCCCCTGAAAAAACACTTTGACAAATATTCTAAACAGATCGACAATCTGGATGAGATGGAGGATGGGGAAGTGGCGGAACTGTATGAAAAAGTACCCGAATGGATGGAGTTTGACCTGATCATCGACGATGTTCGGAAAGAACACCTGCTCAATAAATTTATGGAGATTAAATGATGAAAAGCTTGTTCCGATGTGCAGTCATAGTTTTTTTTGTGGCGTATGCTTCCGCTTCCCTCACAGCCGGTGAACAGCTGACACTGGTCGAGGACGGACAGGCAAGGGCCGCGGTCATAACAGCTGATACGCCTTCGCCGATCGCGGCGTATGCGGCAGAAGAATTGGTGCATCATATCGAAAAAGCCACCGGGGTGCGTTTGGAAACACATACGGAAAGCGAAGCACCGGATTCGCCTCATGCGATGCTCTACGTGGGTATGACACGGGCGGCGGAGGCCGCCGGAGCCGTGCCGGACGGTTCAAATTCGGAAGAGTTTACCCTGCGGGTTGACACGGACCGCGCGTACCTGGTCGGACGGGAAAAGGAGGGGGAGGACAGTCCGCTGGATTTGAGCAACCGTTACAGCGGCACCTTGTGGGCGGTGTATGAGCTGCTGGAGAAGCATGTGGGCGTGCGCTGGTTATGGCCGGGCGCTTTGGGAACCGTCGTGCCGCAGCACGCGTCCCTGCAGGTGCCGCTCATGGATGAACAATTCAAACCGCATTTGACGCTCCGCCACATGCGCACCGGACGCCGCTGGTTCCGCGGAGATGCAGTGCCCCATACGGGACAGGGCCGGCGCGTCCTTGACTCGGGCCTGACGTTTTCAGAGGAAGGGTATGAGAGTTACACGCAGGAGATGTACCGGTTCCTGCGCCGCCACCGGATGGGCGAATCCGACACGGCCCCCCCCCGGGCGAGCCATCGTTTCAGCGGCTGGTGGCGGGAATACGGGCAGGAGCATCCGGAATGGTTTGCCTATTCCGACGGGAAGCGCGGGCACGAGAACCCGGACGCCCTCCATGTTTCGATGTGTGTTTCCAACACGGAATTGCATGAAAAAATCATCAGTCTGTGGCGGGAGGAGCGAGAAGAGAACCCCAACCAGACAGTTCCGATCAACCTGGGGGAAGCCGACACACGGGCAGCCTGTGAATGCGATGCCTGCCGCGAATGGGACGCTCCCCAGCTTACCGAAGAAGAACTTGCGGGCATGCCCAACTATATTTACTGGGTCAAGACCCCTGTTGAAGCCGGCCGGCGTTATGCCAGGTTCTACAAAGAAATCCACAGGCTGGCGTCTGCAATCGATCCGGACGCCGTAGTCACCGCGTTCGCGTATGTGAATTACATACGTGCGCCGCAGGATATCGAGCTCCATCCGAATATTGTGCTGAGCTTCTGCCCCTGGCCGCGCTGGTTTTTCCCGCGTTTGCCGCAGGAACAGGAATGGGTGCGCCGGCAGTGGCGGGGCTGGGCCGAGACGGGGGCAACACTTTATTACCGCCCCAACTACCTGCACGACGGCTATGTGATGCCCCACAATTACGCGCGGCAGATGGGCGACATCCTCCGGTTCACTCTCCAATACGGTTCGGTGGCGACCGACTTTGACACCCTGCTGGGGCAGTGGTCCGCCCAGGGCCCGACACTGTATCTGCTGATGCGGCTGCACACGCGTCCGGAGGCAACAATCGAAGAGCTGCTCAACGAATATTACATCGCCTTCGGACCCGCCGCGCAGGCCGTGCGCGCCTATTTCGAATACTGGGAAGCGCACAGCACGGCCCTGCGGCTTGACATGTATGAGATCAAAAAGAAGTATGGTGCCAACCGACTCCACCTGTGGCCGAGGTTTGTCCATGAACTCTACCCCCGGAACGTTTTCGATCGGGCGGAACAGCTGCTTGATCGGGCCGCCGGCGATATCGCCGCAGCCGGCCCCTCGGAGCCGGGCGATTACGGGCGCCGTTTCCCGGTCGGAGAGCCGGGGCAGCCCTATGAGGAACGGGTCGAGTTCCTCCGCAGGGGCCTGGAACATGCCCGCAAATGCGCCCGGATTGCCGGCCTCTTTGCCGACGACGACGTGGAGCCGGAGACGCGCCGCCGGGCCATGAACGAACTGGTCGAGTTCCGGCGCTCGGTGGAGCACCTCCATATCGCCGATTTTCTTCCCCAGGGCCAGAGGGAGTTCATGAGCTGGGGACAGAAGGAGGGCTTCGATTTTGAATAGAACAGAGCGCATAAGGAATTTGCGCCCGGACGACATACAATGCAGGGGTCACTTTGGGACAATTTTCGCCCCGGCCCCGCTAAAAAACGTAACAGCGCAAATACTCCGTTATGCTGTTTGAAACAGTTTTCAGTCCAACGTACAGACGTTTTTTCAACCTTTATTCCGGAGGAAAAGAGCAATGTGTAAAGCATGGAGACGTTATCTGTTCACGCTGATCGAGCTGCTGGTTGTGATCGCGATCATCGCGATACTGGCCGCGATGCTCATGCCGGCGCTGGAGCGGGCACGCCAAATGGCATTTAGAATATCCTGCACGAGCAACCAGAGGCAGATTTTTTCCTCGATGATGTTCTATGCCAACGATCATGACGAATGGGGGCTGCCACAGATAAATGATGGCATTTTCAATGCGCTTAATAACACCAGACCGGAGGACGGCTGGTGGGACATAAACGATTATTTCCCCGCCGAATCCTACCTGCCCGACAGCGCGGGCGGCCGCGACCACATCATGACCTTGCGGTGTCCGGCCGTTACCATGTTGCGGCATCCCGACGGTGCTGACCCGACTACGAACGGGCGTGCGCCCACCGGGGCAAGATTTCACGCCGGTGGTAATGCAGGACACATGGTTTTCACCTCGTATTTTATTTTTTTTGGCACAGGCTCTTATTCTGACTGGGATCATGGTTGGTCCTTCTATGGTCATAGACCAAGGGGTGCCTCTCACAAAGATGAGCCCGGGGCGCCCGTGGCAAACCTCAGGCATCTGGGCCGGGAAGTGGCGCCACCAAACAAATTTACTACTCCCATGTGGGTGGATTCGCCCAGCCGGCAGGCCGCAGCTGCGGATATAAGGGATCCATACAATGGCTCGACCGACGATGTGCTGGTCTTTATCAACGACTTTTTTTCCAATCATCTGGGGATGGACGGCACAAACATCGTTTTCATGGACGGGCATGTGGATTGGCGTACGGACGACGAGCGCATCCCGCGTTTCTCCAATTTTGCCGATAGCGTTCAATACTCATGGTGATACCCCGGTTCCTTCTGCAGCCGCGGCTGGGAGGGTCCCAGTTACTTTATTTTTTCCCTTCAGCAGGGAAAAAAAGTCTCCAGAAGGTCCTCATCCGGTTGATATCCATATTCACACAATTCAAAAGCTTCGGCATAAAGTATGCGGGCTCCATTCTCTGGCCCGTAACG
Organism: Candidatus Brocadiaceae bacterium; assembly: GCA_003551785.1. The sequence goes on from PUNP01000092.1 coordinate 7,622, forward strand.
TTCTATTAATTGTTGACGACAACTGTCGGCCACTTGTCCGAAACTCAAGCTGCATTGTTCGGCAAGCCAGCTCCGACGTTGTGATGCCTCTTGCGGAACTTCTTCCATTTGGCCCTGGATGTAAGGAAGCCATTCGAAAAACTGACTCTCATGACAGGCCAGCATCTGAACCTTTTGTTCGAAATATTCGTCTATGGATATGGCAATATCTGCCTGAAACGGTATTGGTTTGCGGAACTGGTCCCATGTCTGAAAAATGGCCGGCATCTGCTTCATAGCAGGCACATCAGGGCAGATAAGAGGCACGGTAAGCAGATATGCAGCATCCACTATCAGCTGGCCGACGGCCCGATGATCGGGATGGTAGTCCAGCATTCGAAGCGTGAGCAGCATGTTCGGGTCAAACTGACGTATCAAACGGATAATTTCTTCCCGAATTTCAAGAGTCGGTATCATCAGGCCGTCATCATGATTTAGCACTATATACTCAGCACCTATTACCTCGCCCGCTCGAAAGGCCTCTTCCCTGCGTCGTTTCGCTATCTCATCAGGCGACATCTCATGATGTCCGGCGTTACCATTAGTCAAGGAAACAAATCTCACCTCCCCACCATGCTCTATAATTTGTGCAGCTAATGCACCCGCCCGCAGGTCTGCGTCATCCGGATGTGCACCGATGAACATCATTCGCATAATAGATTCCTCATCAATTTAACCTACATATTGCATAAATTTTGATACGATTCATTTGCACTGGAACCTAACTTTTTGTATAATAGTTGTTTACATAGAAAACTTTAACCAAAAAGAGAGGTCCCCTATATGACAGAGTGTAACACGCAAGCTATGTTGTTTTCAAGTGTAAATAACAAACAAGTCGCCGTCGATTATAACGGTGGTCGCTTAACCTCTGATGCTGGTATATTGCACCTGAGAGGGGCCTTAAAAAACTGGGCATCACAGATATAATTGAAGGGTGAATCAATTATATTCGTGATCTGCGCTATTGTACCCCCGAACAAGAAGTTCTGCTGAAACAACGGATTTGCGGGATCGCAAGTGAATATGAGGGTCTGAATGACCACAATGAGATTCGTAGAGATCCGTCATTTCAGGTCGCATCTGAAAAAGACGCGAGAGGAGTTTACTACAGAGCTTGCGCCGCTCAACAAGATGCTGGAGCAAAATAACATCGATAAAGATTTGTATGAACTTTTTCCAAATGACGCGGGAAAACGTGGCGCACTCTCGCTATTAAAAACAAAGGTGGACGGCAGGCCCGTGAATTTATCGAGAAGCCATCAGGAATCTCAAAAATCACGATTTACTGGTAGAAATTGCCCTGTAAGCACCTCAAAGGAACCTTGCCGAGGCGGCACCTGCAGAAACGGTTTTGAAAAGAATCCGGAGCAGGCGATGAACAGAAAACTTGTTACCCGACCCAGGGCAGAAAAGGAAATGACGGAGGTTTTCGAATGGGCGTTTGTTACAATTTTTGAGATTGCAATGCGTTCCCAAAAAGGTTACAATGAAATGAAGGTTTGTGGAAAAATAACGGGCATAAATTAAGAGGAAGTTTAACTATGTATGGAACCAAAGAGATAATCCGGGTTCGAGGTAAAAAGATTGAGATTAAATGAACTTTTCAGCATCTTTTTAGGCTTCATAGTCGTTTTATGCTCTGTAGCGTCCGTTGCGCTGATTGGATGGGGTATCTATAATTGGTTGGTGCAAGGATCATGAAA
>PUNP01000646.1 GCA_003551785.1 Candidatus Brocadiaceae bacterium
GCATATTTCTCAAGCTTGTCAATGAGTATATTCAGCCTCTCCACATCTCTGCTCATAAGGTTGTAGAATTCCGTCCTGAATTTTTTATCGTTGTATTTTTCTGGGAAAAGCTGAGTGAAAGTGCTTATTGAAACGAGGGGATTGCGCACCTCATGCGCTATAGATTCTGCGAAATTCATCCACAACTTCTCTTCATCGCTGCAGCCGGAATTATCTGTGGGGCCGGTGGCATTTTTCAGCCTTGTGAAAACAAGAACACAACCTTCCGTGGATCCGTTTTCCCCCTTGAGAAGTGAAGTTGAAACAGCCAGGCACCCGGCCTCTCCGGGTGTTAAAATTTCATGCCTTGCAACCGTTTCTCCAATTTCAAGCGCCTTGAGCATGATATCGGCGATTCCTGAGCCGGCCTTCTGGATGCTCTCTCCCAAAGCATCGCTGTCAAGCGCAAGAATATTCATACCTGCTTGGTTAAGAGTTGTTATCTTTCCGGCTTTGTCTATTGCCAGAACCCCTGTAGCTATGCTGTCCATTATTGCCCGATGATGGTTTTCCTGGGATGAGATTTTACCGTGGAGGAGGGAATTGTGTATAGCAACAGCGGCATAGCTTGCCATGGTAGCCAGAAGCCCCACGTCTTCATGGGTAATATTTTCGCCTGTAATTTTTCTTCCGGCTGATATTATGGCTATAAGATCCCCCTGGGTTGTAAGGGGAAAGCAGATATGGGCGCCCAGCATGTCCATTTCGCGGATTATAAGCAGATGCTCATGCCCGGGTTTTTTAGTTTCAAATTCGCTTCTTTTAAGCACTCTTCCTTCCTTGCGAAGCCAGGCGGGTATGCCTTCGGAGGTGTTCAGACGTATCGCCGCCGCGGTATTTTCCTCCAGACCGCAATGGGCTCTGACGTGGAATTCAGTTCCATTGGAATCCTTCAAAATAATGGCGGTTTTGTTCAGGTCAAAAATTTCGGCTACAGCAGTGACGACCGCATCAAGCAGTCTGCCCGGTTCAAAAACGTATGTGAGCGCCTTGGAGAATTTTCTGATAGCCTCATGGTAGTAGTAGTGAGCGTGGGACACAGGTTCTTTGCAGGACTGGGTATGAGCGTGTTTCGAGGGGGGGGTGTGCATAGAGCTGTCGCGAAAAAGCTTTAATTCTTTTAGCAATGCGCTTTTTTCTTCGGCCCTGCTGAACGCAGCTAAGAATTCTTTGCGGTTAAAAGGTTTTCCTATAATCTCGCAAAGAGCAGATGGAGCGGAATGATCTGCGTCATTCTCGGTGAAAAATTCTAATCTTCGGGTCGAGGATAAAACTATTACCGCAGATTCCGGGCTTGTCTTTCTAACCTCGCATAAAAAATCTCCTATGTCCATTCCCGCGACCGGTGTGTCGGCAATAATAATATCAATCGGGTTGGTCTGAATCGAGTTTATGGCCTGTGTTGCGTCTGTGAGGGAGAGGGTAAAGAATGCTTTCGGGAGAATCAGGCTTATCGATTCAAGGACGTTCTTCTCCTGGCTCAAAATAAGCACGTTGTTCATACGGCAGCCCTGCTAGGTTCAAAGGCGGGTTTTCTATTTATCGGTTCCTGCGCCTTTGCGGGAATTCTAAGTTCGAAGCATGTACCCTTGTTGAGAATTGTTTCTCTTACTTTTATCGATCCCCCGTGGTTGATCAATGCCTTCCGCACGCTGAAAAGTCCCAACCCTGTGCCCTTAGTCTTATTTGTGAAAAACGGGTCGAAAATTTTGGGAAGTATATCATCCGGGATTCCGCAGCCGTTATCCCTTATATGTATTACAATTTCTTCGGAGTCGGGTGCTTCAGAATCGGATTGTGAAAATTCCCTGGCAGTTTTTACAGAAATAGTTCCGCCTTTTTTGTCAAAACTTTCTATGCTGTTATAGAAAATATTCAGCAGAACGTCTCTGAAACTTTCCTCGTCGGTGAAGGCTGTCACTGCCTGAGTCGTATAATCGCGTATAATCTTTACGGAATTTTTTTCAAGCACGGAATCAAGGAGAGAGAATGTCTCATCTATCATCCTGTGGATGTTTGTTTCTTTGAAGTCAATAACCCTGTCATGGGTCATGTCAAGAAGGCGCTGGACTATATCGTTTATTCTCTGAGCTTCCCTGGCGGCTGTTTGTGAAAAATTAATCCTGAATTTTTCATCGCTATATTTTTCGGGGAAGAGCTCCATGAAGGTGTTGATAGCCACAAGCGGGTTTTTTATTTTATGAGCCATTGAAGCGGCGATGGTGCCAAGTGATGCCAGTTTCTCGGATTGACGAAGCTCATATTCAAGTTTTTTCGTTTCGGTAAGATCTACCAAGACAATAACGGCGCCATTATCCTCGTGGCGTCCGGATCTCATTGGGGCGATGCTTAGAGCAAGGGGAATTTTTTCTTTGGTGGAATTTTTGTAGTCAACTTCCATGTTTGTAAGGCCGGTTTTGCCTCCTATGGCATCAAGGACAATGCCGGTTATCGTGTCGTCAAAAATTTTGTTTATAGAAACTCCGGGGCTTGTATCCAGAAGCCCTGTGATATCTGCGGCCTTGCGGTTAAAAAGTCTTATTCCTCCTGCCGAATCGACAGTTATTACACCGCATGACAGGCAGCTAAGTATTTTGTCCTTATACAGTTTTTCCTCTTCCAGCTTTGTATAAAGAAGAGCGTTTTCTATCGCGACGGAAGCCTGGCTGGCCACTGTCATGAATAAATCTATGTCTTCCTGAGTGAATATGTGCCCGGATTTTTTCCCGCTGATAAAAATGATTCCTCTCAGGCCTTCTTTTCCGTTTATCGGGATGGCGATTTCGGCTCCCATCTGCTCCAGTTCCCGGACGGCGCCATGAGAGGTTTGAACCAGTTCGTCTCTTATAGCGGCTTTATTATGTTTTTTTATCCAGGCGGCCAGTTCGCCGTTATAGTTGATATAGCGGATTTCCTCGCTGCCGGTTAATTCCGATGACGCCTTAAGGAGATGGCTGTCTTTTTCAGAAAGGCATATAAAGGCTTTTTCGACTCCCAGTGCGCCAGTGATATTTTCAACTATTTTCCCAAGAAGCTCCGGAAGCGAAAGCACTTTTGTAAGATGCATGCTGGTATCTCGGAGCGTTTTCTGGTATTCGTATTTTTTTCTGTAGAAACATTTGTCGACAAATTTTTGAAGGCGCTCCCTCAGCGGATGGAAGAAAATCGCGATTATCATAGCCGAGAGAAAAGCCGGAAAAAGCGTCTGGTATTGTGCGAATTCCCGAAAAAGCCTTTCACCGACCAGTACCAGCGCAATATAGATGACTGTAACAGCCCCTGTTGTTACCGCGTACAGGAGTGTTTTTCTTACAACCAGTGCTATGTCAAGGAATCTGTATTTAAATATCGCGTATGCTATGGAACCGACTATTATAACTGAAAAGCCCGGGCCCAAAGCCACAAGCTGCGCAACTCCCAGAGCAGGCAGGATAAGGCATGCCCCGATCATGAAAAAGGCGCTGATAAATATTCCTGTGAAAATTATTTTTAACTGCAGAGCTTCCATCCCTTTTTTTCTCTTAATCCATTTTCTGCGAAGACATGACAAACTCAAAGTCACGCAGCTTATGTGGAAAAAGACATAGAAAGGGTAAAGCACGCCAAGTTGCGGACGGAATTCCCCATCTAAAATAATCACATCCTGCTGGATAAGCCTTGTGAATGATAATATGAAAAGAGCTCCGGCGGATGAGTAAAGCGCGAAATTAACCTTTTTACTCATTTGAACTACCGAAGGAAAGACGACTGAAAACCTGAAAAATGAAATCTGGGTTAAAATTGCAGTTGCAAAGCAAAAATGACCGAATAGCATTACACGGTTGATGTCATCGGTCATGTTAAGAAGAAGGGTGGACAAGCCCCATACCACAATAGTTAAAATAAAAATAGCCAGCGCCTGGTTGTGAGGCTTTTTCCAGCCCTTGCTTATTACATAGATAGCAATAACAAGATTTGCTAAAACAGAAAATATAAGAGTCAGCACTTTTAGCGACAATTTAGTGCCCCCGGATATTCTCCTATGACAGCGCTGGCATTGCTGCCGCCGAAGCCGTGTGAGTTTATAAGAGCGACCCGAACGCGGTTTCTCCTGGAGGTGTTAGGCACATAATCAAGGTCGCAGGAAGGATCTGGATTTTGATAATTTATCGTCGGTGGTACTATCCCAGTGTTAATAGCCATTAACGAGGCGATAAACTGGAGAGGGGCCGCGGATGCCAGCGGGTTTCCTATCATTGATTTAATTGAACTCACCGGGATTTTGTATGACCGCTTCCCGAAAACAAGCTTGATAGCGTTTGTCTCGGCAGCATCTCGGATTACGTCCGAGGGAGCGTGCGCGCAGATATAATCCACATCAGAAGCCGTAATCTGCGCCCTGGCTATGGCGTTTTGCATTTCCTTTGCGAAACCGGCACCTTCGCTGTCATTCTCGAAAATGTTTGAAGCCTGCGCGCTGCCGCTGAATCCCATGAGGACTCCGTAAATATCGGCGCCTCTTGAAACTGCATGGCTCTCTTCCTCCATTATCAATATGCCGGCACCTTCGCTGATAACGCCCCCATCGCGGAGCGAATCAAAGGGGCGGCTTGCTTTGCTTGGAAAATCATTCAGCTTTGAAAGAATGCCCGCAGCGCAGAAGCTTCCTAATGTAAGAGGAGTAACAGAACCGTCAGTACCTCCGCAGACCGCGATGTCTATATTGCCGAGTGCAATTTCCTCAAAAGCAGCTCCTACTGCGTCAAGCCCGCAAGTGCATCCGGTTGAAATTGTGATAACCTGTCCGGTGAAACCCAGAGCGATTGAGATCTGGGTGGCTGCCGAGTTCGGAAAATAGGCAGCTGCTCCGAAAGGGCTCATCTTTTTTAGTGAATTCTGCAATATTTTTTCATGCTCATTTTCGAATATGTCCATGCCTCCTGAAGCGGTTCCTATGTAAACGGCCTTGCGCGAAAATTCGGTTTCGCCATTGGCTATTCCTGCCTGCCTGGCCGCCATCCCGGCGGCGGCTACGGCAAACCGGGTGAACTTGGCGCTGCGGCGGGAGCTCCTTGGATTCATATAGTTATCAGAGCTGAAATTATCTATCTCACCCGCGATGCGGGAAGGGAAGCTTTTCGCGTCGAAACCCTGTATAAGCCTGATGCCGGATTTTCCCCCAACAAGAGCCTTCCAGAAAACTTCGGTGCCTATTCCATTGGGAGCTACCGCTCCCATGCCGGTAACAACCACCCTGTTTCTTTTCATCTGCGATTTCCAGGTTTTAAAAAACCTATTCGAAGGAGGACTCGATGCTTTGCATGTTCAAAAATGTGCATCTCACTAAAATTATATAACATTATTTTTAAATAATGTCAATGTAAATGTCCAAATATGTTATTTGAATAAAGACAAGAGCTTTTCCTGACTGTTCAAAGATGTGCAATCTGTGTTTGGCAGAGGTAGCGTCTCATGAAAAAAATTGATCTATTCACCGTGAGGCGTGGTCAGGGTTTTGTTTATTTTGCTTACAAGTTTTGATATCCCGGCATGATTACCAGAAAGCAGTTTTGCTCTGCATGAATCTCTGAATTTTCCCGGGCTCATGCCCGCGCAGAAGGCCAGAAGGGCGATTTCATCTGAAATCGTGGTCGTTATCCCGAGCGCTTCAACTTTTTTAATGAACTTATCAAGTTTCCTGCACGAGATCTTATAGGGCTCGCCGTTTATTTTATACGGGAAGGGCTTCCAGAAACGCGGCGGAAACATAAGCCTGATTTTATAGTTCATAGCCGCGCGCGTGTATGATTTCTTATCCATGGCGAACCCGAACCGTTCCGGGTCCCTGAACCATTTTGTGCCGGGCGTCAGCAGGGGAAACTGCACCGGCGCCGCGTCGGGAAGGCATCTTGCAAGGAGTTCCAGGGTTTCTGCTTCAGTTTTTTCATCCTCGCCCGGAGCTGGGAATATGATGCTGCCCGCTGTGAAAAGCCCGGCCTCCTTGGCCAGTTTTATCGCCTTTTCGGCCTGCTCCCTCGGCAGCCCCTTGTTCATTGCGGAATTAAGTATGCGCGGGCTGCCAGACTCTATTCCGAAGAATACGCCGAAACAGCCTGATTTTTTCATAAGCCTGAAAACGTCCCTGTCCGCCTTGCGAACATGACCGAAGGTTGTGTAGCGGACCTTTAAATTTCTTTTCAATATTTCGTGGGCGATATTTTTATGAAGCTCGAAGGGGGTGCTCGAACCGGCGTACCTGAAAACTGAAAAACCGTACTTTGACTGCATCAGGCTCATTTCTTCGACAACCTTTATGGCGCTTCTTTCTCTCAAAGGCCCGCTTTTTACCGGATGGATGCAGAAGTTGCATGAGTTGTTGCATCCCCGGCTCTCATCAAGAACAATCATTTTTATTTTTTCGTCCCCCCTCATCGCCGGATATATTTCTTCATCGTATATGGCCGAAGGAAGCTGATTTAAATTTTTTATTCTTTTGATTTCGGTGGTATGAATTTTGTTGTTTTTTTTAAAAATCAGGTTGGGGATTTTCTCAAGATTCCTTCCGGAGGCCGCGTATTCTGCGAGCATAACGATGGTTTGCTCACCTTCGCCATAGACCAGGGCGTCGAAATCATCGGTCATTGAGAAGATGTTTTCCCTGAAAAAATCGACGTGCGGGCCGCCTGCGAAAATCAAAAGTCCCGGGTGGCGCCTTCTGAGCTCGCGTGCTATTCTAAGCGAACCTGTAAAGCCGTCCCCGTTCCATAATTTCAGTCCCACGAAGCTTATATCCTCGTTATGGACAATATCTGAGATTTCAGATCCAATTGAGGCTGCCTGGCGCTGCTGATAAACTGATAGCACTTTTTGAATAGACCAGAGCAGGGCAATATCCCGGGCGCCGGGTTTTTTACCTTCCAGTATTTTTTCTGCAACGGGCGCAACCCGCCTTGACAAAGGCGCTGGATAAAGGCGTCCGACCAATGAAGGGGTGTTATAGTCAAGAATTTTGACCTTATATCCTGACTCTGAAAGACAGCCTGCCAGTCCTGCGAGCCCGTTATCAGGCATAAAGCTCGTGGGGCTGGAAGGATATCCAGCGTATGAGATCAGGAGTCCTTTTGAATCCATCTGGTCAGAACCCTGGGGCGTTCGGGATCATAGAGTTAATCGGTTTCATTCCGAACCGTTTTTCCATCCTTAGTTTTCATTTTGAAAAGGTGGATGTATTCTACACGAGCTTTTACATCCTGATTCGTATAGGTAAAATTTATTGATTCAGAGCTTAAGCATACAATACAGAAATTCCTCTTGCAATTGTTTTTTTGAAAATGTTTGGAACTGGGAAGAGGACAGGACGATAATTCATATTGACAGATTTTCATAATGCGTGATAATATCTTTTATTATCCATCTATGGGAGGTTCTATCCCTGAAAGGGTGTTGTCATTTTATGCGTTTTTAGCGGATGAGAAAATTCAACCTTACAGGAGTGTAAATGATGAAAAGTACAATAGTTAAGTCCGTTCTGATGCTGCTAGCATTCGCTTCTGTCTTCTCGGCAGGGCCGGCTTCCGGAAATATTGAATTTACCGGAGGATATGCTGATTTTATTTTCTATAATTACGAGAATGAAGCATCTTCTTTTATAGGCAATCATCTTGCTTTTGATCTGCTTGCGGAACCTGCAAAAGATGTGTTTGTGAAGGCTGAGCTTGAATGGTCCACACAGAGGCTTTTCCCCGAGGGCGGAAGGATTGCAACCGCCGGGATATCATATGCCTATGTTGATTACCCCATAGCGGATAAGATGAGGATTATAACCGGAAAGTTTCTTCTGCCTTTCAACGTTTACAATGCAAGACTTTACAGGCCGGATACAGCAAGGTTCGCGAACCCGCCGTTTATTAACTCCCTGCTGGTTGTAAATGAAATTTCTCCGCTGCCTGTAAAGGCGGCAGGGACGGGCGTACAGTTAAGCGGAGTGGTTGACGCGGGCGCTGATGTCACGCTGGGATGGGCTGCCTACATTGCCTCCCGCTCGGAGCAGGAAGGCGGAGATGGCGTCGGAGGCCGTATTGCAGTAATTTCCGGTGGTGCTTTTGAACTCGGTCTTTCAGGCTATACCACGGGAATTCATGACGACAGCGATCTTACTATGTTGGGGGCTGACATTTTCGGCAGTTACGAGCCGTTTGAGTTAAGGAGCGAGTATATAAAAACAAAACTGGATGATTCTGTAGATGGCTTCTACTTGCAGGCCGCGTATTTTTTTCTCGAAGACTATGAAATCGCTGTCAGATATGAGAAGCTTGATTCGATTAATCGGACCTCTGTCGGCGCAGGCTGGGAGGTTATGGATAACCTTATTATAAGGCTCTCATACGAATGGAGCGATCTTGCAGACGGTATCACTGGTCAGCTAGCAATCAGTTTTTAATATATAGCGGCTTATAGATTGGTAAGTTAAACAAACATTACAAGAATTGCAGTCTGTTCCTGAAAAGCTTGGCGACGCGAACCGGCTTCCTCAACCTCAGATACAGCATTTCAAAATGCTTTTCCGCAAAAATCAATAATGAAGACTTATGCCGGCAGGCAAAGAATTTTTTAACTCTGCAATCCCCTCCTCAGTTACTCCGGTTTCAGTCAGATTAAGGACACGAAGATTACTTAATCCCCTAAGGTAAACAAGCCCTGAGTCAGTTATATCGTTTTTACCTATGAATAATTGGGTAAGGGATGTTATATTTCCGACATGTTTCAGCCCCGCGTCGGTTATGTTCGTGTTCCAGAGGTCAAGCCACCTCAGATTTTCAAGGTCTTTAATATACGCCAAACAATCATCCGGTATTTGCGTGTTGGGAACCTCCAGCGTTTTTAAATTTTCCAGATGCTGGACTCCTTCCAGGGAATCAATCTGGATATTTAACCTCGGAGCGTTAAAGTGTTTAACACTCAGGACATCTTCTGTCATTAGCATACCTTCAGGAATACCCGATAATTGCCTGATTGCCTCCTCAAGGGACGCATCTTTAAATTCAACCTGAATGTTTTCAGTAACATCTGTATTTCCATTTTCCCTCGCTCCACAACCTGCTAAGCCTGCAAACAGGCACCCCGTTATCATTATCATCAACAGGAACTTTCCGGAAGGCCCCGCGTGAAAGCGCTTGCGAAAATCTTTATACATCTGGACAACCCCCTTAATCTTTCTAAAATGCTATTTCTGGCCCTTTAGAATCACTCCCGTTTCATCCTATCGCTACATCAAGAATCATCATTCCCAGAAAACCGATTATAGTACCCGCAGTGGC
>PUNP01000004.1 GCA_003551785.1 Candidatus Brocadiaceae bacterium
GCTTTTTTTTCCTGCACCCAATCAGTATCAATATCTACTGAATATTCCACCTGCAAAGATTGAATATATTGAGTGATTTGGTCACGCACGATAAGCTTTTTAATTTCATCTTTAACCTCTTCAAAGTCCAATTCCAAGGGCAGGAAATGCTTATAAGAAGAATACACTTCTTTAAGCTTTTCCTCGGACAAATCGGCTTTTTCGACAACTTCCGACAGCAGCAGTGCTTCCATCAGTGCAATGCTCTCGATCTGTTCTTCTGGGACATGATCCGCCATTGGAGATTTTTCCAATTCCTGCCTGGTCTCTTTGTAAATATCCGTCTCGTCAATGCCCAATTCTTTCGCCTTCAAGGTCATCATTTTACCTTCAACTAACGACTCAAGTAAACGATGCTGCTGCATTTTTAGCTCATTCCTCTTAGCAGCCGGTGCTGCAGTAAATTCATCATAAACATCCTGGAGCACAATTTTTTTATCGTCGACGGTAGCCAGTATTGTATCGGGGGATCGGTCCGGGTCATGTATTTCCTCCGGTATTATTTTCGGCTCCGGTTCTTCATTTTGTCGGTCGTTCTCATTATGAGATTCCTGATCGCTATCGGCACTACCTTCGCTATCATTCTCATGCGTTTGTTGAACTATTTCGGGTACTATAGCGGAAGCTATTTCCTCTTCACTGCAACCATTCAGCAAAAAAAGGGGGAGCATATGGATGCAGGCCACTATAATAAAAGAAAATGCGCATTTCGAGTGTGAAAATATTTTAGCCATAAACGCTATCTCATATCAAAATTAACGGGTTATTATTACTGCAGTGCAGGCTGTTGGGCAGCGTCTTCTTTTTCCCTGAGCCACTCCTCATTCATATCTATATCAGCTTCCAGATAGAGTGTTTGTAAGTATTCCTCGACATATTGTCCTTCGATCATTCTGCGTAATTGTGGTTCTAAAGATTCTATAGTTGCTTCTTCTGGCATCATGTGCTGATACTGATTATAAAGCTCCTGTATCTGTTCCTGAGAAATATCCATTTGCTGAATGATTTCGACTTCCAGGAGAGCTTCCATTAAAGCGGCTTCTTTGACGTCGCTGTCATCCAGTTGCCGTGCTATGGGCATAGCCTGAAATTCTTCATACATTTCTTGGAAGGTTTCCGTTTCCTGTATATTATGTTCATTAGCTTTTTGTATTAACAGCCGTTGTTGAATCATCGCTTCCAGAAGCCGGTGCTGCTGTGCGACAACCTGAGGCCGCTGGTGTTCCGGGATATTCTCAAACTCGTCATACAGGTCTTGCAGTAAGATATCTTCTCCCTGGACAGTAGCCAGGACAGTTTCCGGTGATCTTTCAGAGTCAATTATTTGATATTGCGGTTCTTGAGGTTGCTCAGCATCTTCTTCCACCTGTTCTGTAGCTTCAGGGGTCTGGATGTCATTTTCTTCTTCCATATAATCCTCAATGTCTGTACTTCGGCAACCGGTTAAGGTGGCTGAGGAAGCTAATATTGCTGCTGCCATAAAGAATTTAACGGCTATTTTTCTTACATCATTCATGATTTACTGCCTCCTAAAAAGGTAAGTTAATGTTTCAAGAACTTTTTCGCATCCCAAATAAGGGCGTCCCTATTCTTATAGACTTTATGCCGGGTGGGAATATCATTCAAGAAGCAACGCCCATAAGATTTAGACACCAGTCTTTTATCTGTCACGACAACTATTCCACGGTCCGTTCGGTGGCGTATCAGGCGTCCAAACCCCTGCCGGAATGTAATAACGGCCTGCGGCAGAGTGTAATGTCGGAACGGATCGATTTCCTTTTCCCTTAAATAATCTATTCTACCACGAACGAGCGGGTCTGTAAAGACATGGAAGGGAAGTTTGGTAAGAACAAGGCAACTGAGGCTTTCGCCGAGCACATCCACGCCTTCCCAAAAACTCTGTGTTCCCAGCAGGACGGAGCCGACATTTTCTTTGAAAAGCTTTGTCAGCGTACGCCTGCTCCCATCACGGCCCTGGGCCAGCAGCGGCACGCTGACGGCTTCCAAAGGGCGCTTTATCCTGTCATAAACTGTGTTGAGGAGCGAGTATGACGTGAATAATATCAGCGAGCGGCCGGCGGTGCTCCTCAGTAACTCAATCAGGAAAGATGACAGTTCTTCATCATAAGTCATATCCCTGCGGCCGCCGGCATCCGGCAAAAAAGTCGGCACACATAAAAGCGATTGGTGCTCATAATCGAACGGCGAGCCGAACTCCGCGCACATGAGGCGGTCTTCATTCATATTAACGGCGCCGAGACGTTCTTTAATATATTCAAACTGCCGGTTGACCCGAAGTGTAGCGGAAGTAAGTATGACAGAGCGCATTTCGTTGAAGAAGAAGGTGCGCATAAAATCGCCGATATACAGCGGTGCCGCCTGCAATCCGTAAAAATAACGCTTCCCCCGCCGAATCCGCTGGAGCCAGTAAACGTATTCTTCATTCTCGCGTTTGAGTATAAACTCAAGGCTCTCTACGGCCTCCAGCACCCTGTTTTGCTGTCCGGTCAGGTCTCTGACAACTTCAGCGGCGCGATCGATGTCGGCTTCATGCGCTTCGAAACATTCAATCAGGTTCTTAATCCTTCCGGCCAGCAGCCGTGCGATTTTAATGAGTTCTGCCGCGGCCTCGCCGATAACGCCCTCCGTGTTTATGGGCGGTTTACACTCATCGAGCATGATTCTGTCTTCACCGGTGGGCCGAATATCGAAAGGTTCGGAAAGCCTGTCGTAAAAATTTCTGGCAACATCGCCGAGTTGCTCAACGCTTTCGATAACACCATTGGCCATTTCGATTCCGGTATCTCTGGCGAGCGGGCCCTTAACGGGGAAACTGCCGGTGATAAGTTTGAGCGCTGAAGCTACCATCCCTGCATCGTTGCCATCACGCCGTTCCCGCCACAAGCGGCGGCAGACACGGTAAAAGCTCAGAGCGTCCGAGGTAACAGAGGCGGCATCGGTGGCGACATCCTCGATATTATGCGCTTCGTCGAAAATAATGCATCGCTCACGCGGCAGGTAAGGCCGGTCGAGAACGACATCGGCAAAGGCCAATGCGTGGTTGACGACAATAAGGTCGGCTAATTGAGCTAAAGTCCGTGCGCGCCTGATGAAGCATTTATCGAAAAAATGGCAGTTCCTACCGGCGCACTCATCCCCGCTTGCGGTGATCATCGGGATAAGTGACGGTGCTTTCTGGTGCTGCAGGAAGCCGTTGCAATCGGACAAGTCGCCGGTTTTGGTCGCCATAGCCCAGTTCACGAGCGGCATTAAAGCAGCATACTCTTCCGGGTCGGAAAGTTCGAATTTTGAGTTCTCTATCAGTTGCAGGAAGCGTCTGATGCAAAGGTAGTTTTGACGGCCTTTCAACAGGGCGGTTTTGAACCTCTCGCCGAGCAGCCGGATCAGAAACGGCAGGTCTTTCTCATATAACTGCTCCTGGAGGTTTTTGGTATTGGTAGAGACGATTATTTTGTCGTCATTTTGCCGTGCCCAGGCGATGGCGGGGATCAGATACGCCATCGACTTTCCGGTTCCGGTTCCGGCCTCACACATCAGGTGTTTGCCCTGGTTCAGGGCCTCGCAGACGGAAGCGGCCATATCAATTTGTTCCTGCCGCGGCTCAAAATTATCCAGGTTGCGCCCGATAGCCCCTTCCTTTCTGAACATAGCGCATATTTTCACGACATCCAGCGGTTCATTTCCCGGCTCGGGGGATTCACATTTTTGTGCTTTATTGTGCAGTTCAGAATAATCGGTAAACCCCTGGCCCAGGCCCAAAGTGTCATGCGGAGTGGCGGAAAGTTCAAACCCGAGGGCGTCGTTAACGGCCTGGTTGAGCGCCGGGGTCAGGGGGGACTGTGCGGACTGAGCAAGTTCGCTCAGTGCCTTAAGCACCGGCTGTGACAAATCATGAGCCTTCCCCAGCAGCGTCTCCCACAGTTTATATGTCAGGCGCGCCAGGTCAATTCCGCGATGTAACCAGGGCTTATCCAATCCTAAATGGTCGGCTACGGCGATCAGCGTATAATCCGATTCTGAAGGCAGAACGATTTCGGCCAGTTCACAACTGTCTATGATCCGGTCCGGCGGATGGAGGTTCAGGGCTTCTAAAAAACGAATAAACGTTGTGCTGTCATGAACGACTACGGGAGCTTCTCCGAGCGCCTTGAGCATTTTTTCCAAAGTCCGGCGCGGCCCGTCCTTGCCGGCCGTTCTGTCTTTCGAGAGGCCGGTTAATTTCTGAATCGCTAACGGGATGTGGTCGGGGTCGGCGGTAAAAGATTCTAATCCCGCTTCCTCTTTGCCAGCCATCCTGACAAAAGCCGTCTCCAGAACGCTGTCATCATACGGTAATGGCCCGGTGGTGATATATGAAAGGAATGTTAAATTGTTTGATTCAGACATGTTACTCGCGGCATATTAGACGCATAAGTTGTGGGAACTCTTTAATATCATAATTGTGATTTTTTTACTTTTTCGGCAAAAGTCCGCACTTGCAGTGATTTAATCTGTTAAGCGGATTCGCGTTTGGCATTTGCCACATATGCACCACTGAAAAAAGCATGAAATTTTCGGGGTATGTGTAAGACATGGTAAAATAATTATGAGTCCATTATAATACACCCTGAAGGGAAGGCTTGCAAGTGAAAATATGAGATTTCATCAGTCTATTTGAAATACTGATATGCAAGCTTTACAATTGTAGAAAGGTTTGATTGAGGAATAGTAAATATGGCCAAGGAAGTTGCTGTACATTACGGTGCGATGGGCTATCTGGATTACTTTTCGACCTCCGGCGTTAATGCAGCCGCCGGCGACCAGGTGATTGTACGTACCGACAGAGGCGTGGAATGGGGAACTGTTGTCGCCAGAGTAAGTGTTGAAAAAATAAAGCCTAAAGGTGACGTTTTGAGGAAAGCTACACCTAAAGACCATAAAATCCTGAAAGAAATACAGGAAGTGAATGAAAAGGAGGAATTTGACAAGTGCCACGGTTTAATTAAAAAACTTAATCTGCCGATGAAGCTCATAAAAGTCGAACACCTGTTTGGGGGACATAAGATCATATTCTTTTTTTCCGCCGAAAGCAGAGTCGATTTCAGGCAGCTTGTCAAGGAACTGGCCCAGAATTACAAGACACGGATAGAAATGCGGCAAATCGGTGTGCGGGATGAAGCACGGCTATTAGGCGAGTATGGCCCTTGTGGTCGCAATTTGTGCTGTCACACCTTTTTGAATGCTCTCAAGCCGGTCTCGATAAAATCAGCTAAAAGCCAGAAATCCACCCTTGATCCGTCAAAAATCAGCGGCTGCTGCGGACGACTCAAATGCTGCTTGAAATATGAAGAAAAAACCTATAAGGAACTCAAAAAACATATGCCGCGCCCCGGGAAAAAAGTCAATACCGACGGCGGGGAAGGGACGGTCATCGGTTATGATGTCATCGCCCAAACCATAACAGTGCGTTTTCCCGATAAAACAGAGAATACTTTCCCGGCCGGAAAGGTTAAACAGATAAAATAATGGGAGGAATCATTCTCTATGCTCAGCGAAAAAGACAAAAATACACTCCTGTATATCGCACGAAAAAGCGTTGAAGCGACTGTTAAGCAACAACCTTTGCCCGAATTCGACGTCGATGAAGCGGCTTTACATCGCCAACAGGGAGCGTTCGTTACGCTGAAAAAAGACGGGCACCTCCGAGGATGTCTGGGACGTTTTGTTTCCGATCAGCCGTTATGGGAAACCGTGCGGGATATGGGCACGGCAGCGGCTGCCGAAGACCCCCGGTTCATCAGTAACAGGCTGTCACCGGACGAGCTGGATGACCTCGAGATAGAGATTTCAGTACTCTCGGAACTGGTCAAATCAGATGAGCCGCTGGAGGATATCGAAATCGGCAAACATGGGATTTACATCATCAAGGGTGCGCGAAGGGGATGTTTTTTACCGCAGGTGGCGGTTGAAGCCGGTTGGGATACGGTAACTTTCCTCGATCATTGCTGTGCGCATAAAGCCGGACTGCCGCCGGGGGCGTGGAAGGATGACCCTGAAGTGGAGGTTTTTTTGTTCACCGCGGAAGTTTTCGGCGATTGACCTGAATGAGTCTAAATAGGAGATATAATAGAATGGCTAAACTACAACTTGCACTTGATTTCATTAATTTATCACAAGCCATGCGTCTGGCTGCCGAAGCCGTTGAAGGTGGCGTTGACATGGTGGAGGCGGGGACTCCCCTTATAAAAAGTGAAGGGCTGAAATCGGTCAGGAAACTGCGCAGCGCTTTCCCCGATTCCACTATCGTAGCGGACATGAAAGTCATGGATGCCGGACGGGTTGAGACCGCCGCGGCCGCTAAAGCCGGGGCGGATGTGATACATGTTTTAGGAGCCGCCGCTGATTCTACCATTGCGGAATGTGTGGAAGCGGCGCGTCGATACGATGCGGCTATATGTGTTGATCTTATTGGAGAAGAGTCCGAACAGCAGCAGGTCGATCGGGCACGGGAAGTTGAAAAGCTTGGCGCCCGTTCCGTATGTATCCATACACCCATCGACCAGCAGATGCGCGCTGAATCCCCTTTTCAATTCATCAAAGCCGTCTCCGATGCCGTCTCTATACCGGTCGCGGTGGCCGGCGGCATCAATTCAGAAACAGCGCCGGCGGCGGCAGGGGCCGGTGCCTCAATCATTATCGTCGGCGGTGCTATATCAAAAGCAGTAGATGCACGGGATGCCGCCCAAAAAATTAAAAATGCTATTGAGAGCGGAATACCCGAAAAAACCGATATGTTTAAACGAGTCGATGAGAGCGGCATTGCCGAAGTTTTTTTGAAAACTTCTGCTGCTGATGTGACCGGGGCACTGCACAATTCGGGCGCGATTGAAGGGATAAGACCGATCTCGCAGGGTTTGAAGGTTGCCGGTCCTGCGCTTACCGTATGGACTTACCCGGGAGATTGGGCAAAGCCTGTCGAGGCCATAGACAAGGCGGAAAAGGGACAGATTATTGTCGTGGATGCCGGTGGCCGCTCGCCCGCAGTTTGGGGAGAAATGGCCACCATGAGCTGCCTTCAGCGAGGAGTTGCAGGAATAGTTATTTACGGCGCTATCAGAGATGTGAGCAATATAAGAGAAATGAAATTTCCCGCTTTTGCCTCCAATATAACCCCCGCAGCGGGTGAACCAAAAGGACAAGGCATGATTGGTGTCCCAATAAATATCGGAGGACAATATATACGAACCGGCGATTGGATAGTGGGCGACGACGACGGCTTGGTTGTCATACCGCAGGAAAAAGCCGTCGAAGTAGCTAACAGGGCCCAAACGGTTGTGGAGCAGGAAGAACGAGAGATGGCGGAAATTGACGCCGGAAGCACGCTCGGTCAGATATCAGAATTGATGCGATGGGAAAAAAAGGGGAAAAAGGATGAATGAATATATAAATGTGCTGGATGCACTCAAAGGGCGGCTGCACGATATTGAAGAATTAGTGGCCAGGATGAATGCTCAGGCGCCTAAAGAACTGATGAAACATATTGTTGAAGCAGAGTGCGTTTTTGTGACCGGAAAGGGACGTTCCGGATATATAGCCTCATGCCTCGCCATGCGGTTGATGCAAATGGGGTTTACCGTGCATGTGCCGGGCGAGGCAACGTGCCCGCGTATAGGCCCCGAAGACCTCATGATAGCTGTCTCATGCTCAGGACGCACCGTCACGACGGTCGAGTTGGCCAAAATTTCCCGAAAATCCCATGCGGCCGTAGTTGCGGTAACCGCCAATGACAAATCGCCACTGGCTGATACCGCCGACAACCTGGTTTTGGTCCCTGTCGAGGGCGAGGATGTCAAGGAAAGCCACAGATACGTGATCGGCCCATACAACAATACCTTATTTGAGGAAGCTTTGCTGCTGTATTTCGATGCCGTCATAAACTATATGCTGAACCATGAAGGTATTCCTATGGGACGGTTGCAGGAAATGCACACTAATTTGGAATGAGAGGGGGATATGAAAAGTCGTAAATTCTGCATTATTGGCCCCGGCAGGTTAGGCACAGCACTGGCTTATTTGCTTGACAAGGCGGATTGGGTATTTTACGGGGCCGGAGCCAGGCATATGCCCACTGCTGAAAAGGCCGTTGCATTGATAGGGCACGGGATGGCCACTACAGATATTTCCCAGCTTCTCCCCGAAAGTGAAGTGGTTTTTATTACTACGCCGGATGACTCGATTGAGCAGGTATGCAAGGGATTAAGTGCAAAAAGAGTGTTCCACAGTGCTCACCACGTGATTCATTGCAGCGGCGTGCACTCCTCTGAAATACTCATTGCAGCTGCTGAAGACGGTGCCAAAACCGGCAGTTTTCATCCTCTCCAGTCATTTGCCACTTTTCAGGAAGCACTTGAACTGCTGCCCGGCTCCTATTGCAGTATTGAGGGCCATCAGGAAACCATTGAGGTTTTAGAGGATATGGCTCGTCTGCTGAAACTGAATACAGTAGCGGTGAATCCGGATAAAAAAATATTGTATCATGCCGGGGCGGTTGCAGCCTCCAACTTTCTCGTCGTCTTAGAAGATATCGCCTGCACGCTTGAATCGTCTGCAGGAATAGGTAAAGAACCGGCGCTCAAAGCATTGATGCCTTTAATACACGGCACCGTGAAAAACATTGAAAAATTAGGCACGACTAAAGCACTGACGGGCCCGTTTGCCCGCGGAGATCTAGTAACTATAAAAAAACACACCGAGCAGATACGTCGTTTCTGTCCTGATTTACTGGATGCTTACGTGTCATTGGGACGACATGCATTAGAGTTGGGTATACGACAAGGTAATATAGATAAGAGCACCGCCCGAGAAATCAGAGGTCTGCTTTCCCAGGATAGGAGGGTTTGCAGACCATTAGACCGAAAACCCGGCTCGTAGTGGACGCTTTCAAGCGTCCCGGGGAGCGCGTAGCAATTTCCGGATTCCGAAACCTAATGGTCCATTCCACTTGAGTTTGTGGATTCAGAGGCATTCTGACGAGGTCATTTCAAGGCGCGGCGACAAAGTCGACCCCCAAGGGTCCCTGCGGAACTGCAACAAAGAAATGGCCCGTCAGAATGCCTCCCGTAGGGCCGGGCGCCGGTGGCTCATCTGCTGCGTTGCCGATCGGCGCCGACCTGTCAAGGTCTGGCTTCTCACTGCGTCTTGCATCTGAACCACCGGCGCTCCGGCTGAACACACAATAACAAGTGGAAAGGACCACTAAC
>PUNP01000366.1 GCA_003551785.1 Candidatus Brocadiaceae bacterium
AATGCTGTTTTATCAGAATTCTATAAATGGGCTTATGATATTTTTTCTAATAAACAAAAAATAGAATCAGTAACTAATTGGATTATGGAACAATAAACTGGTATTCAAAGATGTGACTGCCGATAGTTGAAAAGAACTTGGGGGAAAGAAAGACCTGCAAAAAATTGAAACTGATGGTGGCAACCTTATATATTCGATGTGGTCAGGATATAAAAATCAGGAAACAACAAAGAAATTTCTTGACTGGCTGATAAGCAAAAATTTTGCTGTTCATGATATCCATACCAGCGGACATGCAAACAGGGAAACATTAAAACAATTGGCAGATGCACTCAACCCAAAATCAATAATACCTGTTCATACCTTCGAGAAGAAGCGCTATAAAGAAGTTTTTGACCAAAAGGTGATTGAAGCGAATGATAATGAAGTGATAGGGATTTGAATTCGCGAATTGCGAATCATGCACTAGTCATTATGCTTGGATTATCTATCATTCGCCGCATTAAATCGAACATGCCCTGATAATAGGCTTCGTCTTTTGCATAGCGTTTATATTCCTCTACATTTGCTTTACGCCTTTTCAGCATTGTTTCATCCATAATCCGTTTCAATGCCAGGTCACTGTTTTGTTTGTCTGCATTATCGGCCACTTTCTCCTTGAAATCCGGATGCGCCATTACATTTTTGGCTATGGATATGAATTTAACTCGTGCTTCTTCAGGAGTTTCTTCCCAGCCTGAATAGAAGCGATCATTAAATGTCCTGATTATTTCATCAAGTGGGTCTTTTTCTTCTTCTCCCCCATGTGCGCTTCTTGGATTTGGGTTTTGCGGGTCCAATTCTGAATCTGAACTATCCAGACCAATGGAATGGTTAACTTTTGTACGTTCTAATCCGTAGGTCGATAAATCTACAGAGTTCAGTAAACCATCAATTAACTCATCTTCTTTGGTTTTTACAATAAGTTTGGGGATTAAGAACTTCAGGAACCAGTATAGTTTCTCCCAATCCAAGATCTCATAAGTCATGATAGAAGCCATCTGACCATATATTTTAACGAACTGTTTGGCTTTGATTTTAAAATCAGCTTTATCTTTATCTTCAAGTTCCAGTTCCTGGTTAAATCTGTTGGCAGCAATATCAATAATAGGGCTTAATTGCTGTGCATCAACACCCTCAAAATATTTTATCGTAAAATCTTCTACTTCGCTCCATTCATAAACACCTAAATCGCCTAATGCGCTTTTTAATTCATGAAGTACGTTTATATCCGTTTCTTTTGTAAGGCTGGTGGATGTATAAAACGGATCGAATGCTTCTTTAATATCATCGGTTGAATTAAAGAAATCGAGAATAAACAGGTCTTCAGTTTTCTTACCCAATTTATCAGCAGCACGATTTAGGCGTGACAAAGCCTGTACAGCCAATACACCTTGCAATTTCTTATCAACATACATGGTGCAAAGTTTAGGTTGGTCAAATCCGGCAAGATATTTATTAGCAACAACCAAAATGCGATATTCGTCTTCATTAAACTTGTCGCGGGTATCTTTTTCGGCAAAACCGTTTATGTCCGGCTCGGTAAAATCTATGCCATCCACCTTTTTTTTCCCTGAAAAGGCAACAACAATTTTAAAAGGACTGCCCTTATCATTTAGGATTTGTTTTAGCGCCCGGTAATATCGAATAGCTGATTCAATATTTTGAGTAACCACCATAGCCTTGCCCTTTGCTTTAAGTATTTTGGTGTTATACACCTTTGTGATAAAATGCTCCATTATGATTTCGGCTTTAGTGGAAATTGTCCTTTTATCACGCTCTACAAAAGCACGAAGCTTTTTCTGTGCTTTTTTACTATCAAACAACGGATTTTCCTGAATAGACTTTTCAATTTCATAATAGCTCTTGTAGGTGGTATAATTTGCCAGCACATCCAGGATAAAACCTTCCTCTATAGCTTGCTTCATTGAGTACAGGTGAAAGGGTTTAAATGAGCCATCTTCCTGTTTGTTGCCGAATTTTTCCAACGTAGCGTTTTTTGGTGTCGCAGTAAAAGCCAAATAAGATGCATTGCCCTTCATTTTGCGAGCCTGCATGGCTTTTAGTATTTTATCCTGCGCATCTTCTTCGTCTTCTTCAATATCAGATTTACCCATGGATTGGTTCATTTTCCCTGCCGCTGTGCCACTTTGAGAACTATGGGCTTCATCAATAATTACCGCAAAGGCTTTATCCGACAAATCGGCAATACCGTCAACAATAAAAGGAAATTTCTGAATGGTGGTAATGATGATTTTCTTGCCTTGTTCCAGGCTGGTTTGCAATTCACGAGAAGAATACGCCGGAGCAATTATGTTTTTTACTTCGGAAAATTCTTTGATGTTTTCCCTTAATTGTTTATCAAGCAAACGACGGTCGGTAACTACAATTACCGAATCAAATAATGGTTTGTCAATAGCCTTTGCCCCGCGAGTATTTTGGTTTTCGGGGTAAGTTTCAATCAGTTGATAAGCCGCCCATGTTATAGAATTAGATTTACCCGAACCTGCACTGTGCTGAATCAGGTAGGTCTGACCTACACCTTTAGCAGAAGCATCTGCCAGTATTTTACGTACCACATCCATTTGATGGTAGCGGGGGAAAAACAGGGTGCGTTTGCTTAAAGCATCATTAGGTTTACCATCGAATCGAACAAAATGCTGAATGATATTGGCTAAGCTTTCACGGGTAAACACTTCTTCCCACAGGTATTCTGTTTTGTGTCCGAATGGATTGGGCGGGTTACCCTTACCGTTGTTATGTCCTTTATTGAACGGTAAAAAGAATGAATCTTTCCCGTTTAATTTGGTACACATATACACCTCGTCAGTGTCCACGGCAAAATGCACCAGGCAACGGCCAAAATTCAACAGGGGCTGGCGGATATCGCGGTCGTATTTGTATTGCCTGATACCGTGCACTTTGGCATTTTGCCCTGTCCAATGATTTTTAAGTTCGAGTGTTGCAAGTGGTAAACCATTCACAAACACAACCATATCAATTTCTTCCCGCAGGTTTTCCTGATTGTAGCGTACCTGCCGGGTAACACTAAACTCGTTGTTGTCAAAATTGTCTTTAGCCGTTTGGCTACTACTTTCTAAAGGCATAGGGTACAGCATGGTAAAAAAAGCATCTTCTACTTCCAGTCCCTTTTTGAGAATACGCAATAAGCCATATTTTTTGACCATACGGTCGTAGCGTTCTAGTATTTTCAGTTTCCAATCGGAAGAACGCTGCAGTTTTTCCAGTTCATCCTTTTGGGTGTTTTCGAGAAAATGCCAAAATCGGGTTTTATCAATGGCATATTTAGGGTCGAAATCAATGGCATTACCCATAAAAAAGCCATTACCGGAGCGGTATAGTTCGGTAGGGTCAGCAACCTGACCTTCGGCTTCCTTCAAACTAAGTTCTTCTTGTGTATAGCCTGTCAGTATTTTTTCTATTGCGGCTTCGAGGGCGGCTTCATTTGTTTGGGATTTATTCATTGAAAGTGGTTTTTGTTTCATTCATGTAAGTATTAATAAGGTTTGTCATTTCTTCATGATGTGCTTCTATTTCTTTTTTATTCCACTTCTCCATATCGTTTTTTGCATTTTCATTAAAAGACTCAAACATTATTAACTGCTTCAAACTCTCATTTTTATTTTTATTTTTGCAATCATTTTTTTTCTGTATTGGCATATTTTTCCCAAAAAACGAATTACTGCTTCTGCTTACTAGGCATAGGTTGCCAAAAGAATCAAGAGTTATCTTTTTTTCTATATCATCATTGCCAATTAACTCATTAATTCTTCCTTGTGGAAATAAATGTTCTACTGAAGAACGTTGGACAAATTTAAAATTGATAAATTCATCTTTATTAGCAAAAATTTTTTCAATATATATTCCTTTATATTCTAAAGGCATTTGTTTTTCTCCCTGAACGATGTCATAATATTTTTCCCATAATATATAATCCAATAGGTTAAATAAAAATCTAGGAGTATGAGTTCCTAGGGTAAAAAATTTAATGTTTTCATTTACATTTTTATTGTAATAATTTTCAACATACTCTTTAAGAGAATCAATAAGAATTTCTTCAATGTTTTCTGCCTTATCAAGAGTTTTTAATATGTGTTGTAACCAATTTTTGTAATTGTTAGTTGTAAATGTTACATGCATCATTGATTGCAAAACTCTGGTTTTATGCCTTTTTTCATCATCTTTTATAGACACTTCATAGTAATTATCCTTATTTATGCATTTTCTTAACCTCCAGTTCCAGTCTTTACCATCTTCATCTTCCTCTTTTCTTTTAATAACAAACCTATCAAACAAAACTCTTAAGCGTAAAAGTTGCTCTATGAAATCTATTGAATCCGGCAATTTATCCGGATAACCAAAGTCCTGCAACAGAAATTTATCATCTAATCTAATAGTGGATTCAATTTCTAATTTTTCCTTTGATATACTTAATACTTGCAGTAAAAAATTTGGAAAATCAATAATTGAAGTAAACTCAACCTTGTTTGTCTCTATTTGTTCTTGTTTAAAAACTTTTTCTATCTTAAAATATTTTATTATATCTAATATTGAATTACTGTTTGAATCTTTACTTTTATCACTAGTGTTTTCAGCCTTTTCATTTTTTATATGTTTTTCTATAAATTTGCTTATATTCCCTTGTATCTGTGTGGATGTCCAATCTTCTCCAAAAAGTACACTTCTTTCTGAAGGGTCAAAATTCATTTGTATATGTGAGTTCATAATTGAACAAGCATCCCATATTTTAGCAAAAGCTTTTTCCTTTGCCAGGCAATTAATTTTTGAAATAAAAGCCGCTTTCAAAATTTCATGCATTTCAAGCTGCTCACCCCTGTTGTTCATTATTTCAAAATAATGGTTCAAATCAGTATGTTTCGGCAATTCAGCTCTAAATAGCAAAACATTCTTGTAAAAATACTTTATAAAATTATCATAATTGTCGGGTTTTATATTTTCAAAAAAATAAGTTTCGATAATGTTTACAGCCTCTAAAATATTTAAGATTCCTATGTCATCTGTGTCAATTTCTTTAATTTTTTGATATGTCTTAAAATCTTTATGTAATTGGTCTATAACATGCCTTGTTTTTTCGCGTGCTTCAAAATAAAGATTACTATCACTTATATAGTTTTTGCTTTCACAAAAATTTTTAATTATGGCATTTATTAATGATAATACTGTAAATCTTTGCTGCCCATCAGTTATGACATAGAAGCCTTCGTTTTCTTTTTTAGAAACGACCAAAGTTCCAAGATAGTAATTTGAATGGTTTGTGTTGTTTGGTAATGCATTACTCCTTATATCGTCAAGTAATTGTTTTATTTCTGGCTCTTTCCACGCAAAGTTTCTTTGGTACAAAGGTATTAAGTACTTCTCCGATTTTAGTAATTCTTTAATATTTGTTTTTTTAACATTTTTGTTTTTTTCGTAACCAGTCATTATTCTGTTTTTTATGGTTCTAGCTGTTCTAGCTTTTCAATAAATTTCTTGATATTATTCCCATCTTTTATAGAAATATTACCCTTTTGATCTTTAACAATTTCAATTTCATTAAGTGGTTTTATTTGACTTCTAAACCATAATATATCAGGTTCGTTCCATTTATCAAGAAAGTTTAATGGCATAAGATGGTCATTTGCCTTAACTATATTTAAAATAGATTCGTATCGTATCATTTTTTTCTCTAGCCTTTTCTGATATGCCCACCTGTAAAGCTCTTTTGCAAAGTCTTCAAATTTATCATCGCTTGACCCAAATTTGTCAACATAACACATAAGCATAATCTGATACATTGTTCTTATTCTTCTATCACCTATTCTCCCAGAATAACTATAGTTAAAGATTCCTATTTTATCACCGTCCAGATCAATAGTATAATTATTCGTAAAGTCAATAATTTTGCTGTATAGTTTCACATAATTATTAACAAATTCAAAAAATCTTTTTCCATTTACTATCGGTTCATCTAACTGAAAAACTGAACTCATACTATTCTGATGAGCACGCAAAAGATAGGGATATATTTTTCCACTTTGAATGATACGAAAAATGTTAATTCCTTTAAAATCATCAACTTTTTCTTTAGTAAAATAATACTCCCAATTCTTTTGCTTCCAGTTTCTAATTCTGAACAAATACTTATTTATAACTTCATTTAAAAGTCCCTGGTCTATTGATTCTTCCCAACTCTGCACACATTCTCTCTTTTCTTCATAAGTGTTTTCATACATTTCTCTCAAATGAAATGCTTTTAGCAAGTCTGCCGGGTCTAAATCTTTACCTCTTGCATTTTGTGAATCAAAAAGCTGAAATGCTTCTGGTATATCATCTAATTCAATAACAACAAAAGAGCAATGCTCTAGTAGATAACTTCTTACTTTTTGAGCATCTTCTTTACTTATTGCGTGAAAATATTTCGTGATAAATTCAAAATTGTATTTAATATTATTCTTAGAAATTTTATATGGAAATTTCTGTTTTAATAACTCATGAAAGTTTTCTTTTGAAGTTTCTATATTTATTATTCTGTTTAAAACCTCAAAAATAAGAGAGAGTGTAACTAACCTTTGTTGTCCATCAACAATATTATAGGTTTTATCTTTAACATGAAAAATTATGGACCCTATTCGGTATTCAACATTTTCTTCATTTTCAGATCTTTTAGATTCTCTAATGATATCCTCTATTAATTGACGTACATGTTTATTGGCTTTCCACTTATAAGGTCTTTGGTATGTTGGTATACACAAATCATAACATAATAAATCTTTTATTAATTTGATTTCTGCTTTCGGATATACTTCTTTCTCTTGATGATTGTTAGGATATGAATTCATTGATAAAATTATTTATTATTCATTTTTCCTTTTATTTCGATGTAACGATTATACTCCTCTAAGGCTAAATTAATTGCAAATTTTTCAATTTTTTCAATGCCTACCCAATATTTTTCATTGTCAGAATAGTACATATTCATAAATATTCTTTCAAAGATTTTAATAAATTTATGTCTGTCAAAATCAATATTATTTCTCGCATAATCCCATCCTTTTATATAAGCATGAGCTTTAATTTTTTTATATTCTAAATGTTCTTCATCATCACACAATCCATATCTCCTTTTGGCATCAACCAATTCAGATGCATAAACATCTGCATACTCAATTGCATATGATTCATCTTTACCTTCAAGAATTGACTTTTCGTATGCAAATGCATAATCTTCAATATATATTTCGTGGTACTCATCCAATGCAGTTAAATATGCAAATTTTTCTGCATAGATTTCTGTTTTACCTTCTTTAATTAAATCTTTATATGTTTCTGAATAAAGTTTTGCTCTCTCTTCAGAATCCGGTTTAAAATAAATCTCTCCTGCTTCAACACTTTCAATAAAATATTTTGTAAAACGTTCATCTGCTCCTCTAAGTTCACAATACAATAACAAGTCATTTTGAGCCTGGTCTGGATCTGCATTTTTGGATGCATCATAGCATAAGCCAAGCAGCTGATAATCATCATTATAACACATTGCACGAGCATATTGCTTACTCCATGCATGACTAAAGCCTTCCTTTCTTTTTTCTAAAAAAAGAACTGCATATTTTTCTCCATACTTTAATATGTGTTTATCAAAATCTTCTTCCTGCCAATCGTCGGCACATTCCTCTTCATCTCTCAAATTTTCATCAAGATATCTAATAAATTCTTCGTAGGTTTCTTTATCAAAATTATGCTTCTTAACAATTCCGCTAAGTACTTCTTTTTTAAAATATTTCTCTATTAATGGTGTCATAATATATGTTTTTTGTTTTTTCAACTAATTTTCACCTTCCCCCTCACCGCACTATCTATCAAAACCGATTTATATTCCTTTAATTTTTCTATTTGGGTTTGCTGTAAGGTAATGGCTTTGTCTATTTTGGTGGATTGGGTTTGGATGTAGGAAACGATGTCGTTTTGTTCTGTTTGAGGTGGAACTACAATTAATCTGTTTCCAATCCATTCAGAACTTGCTCTTGGCATTTTTGCTCCATAAGTCGAGGAGTCAACCATTGATATAAAAGCATTTGAAAGCATTAATTTTTGAAAATAAGCAGAATTATTAATGCGATAAACCAGAAACTCAGTTGAACATAAACCTTCAAATTCTGCCAAATAAACTTTAGCTAGATAAGGCCTAAGTTTTCCAAATAAAATATCATTTTCTTGAAACTTATTAGCTAAACCTTCTACTTCGCCAGATGTATGAATAAATCTACCAGTATGAGATTCAACATTCTCCATTCCTACATAAACCATTGGAGAATCTTTACTTGATTCCTTTTCGTTGGTGAGATTTAAAACGTACTTCAGTTTCTTCACCTCCCACTCCTCCGGAACCTCCCCAATCCATTCCACACCGCTATCCTTGACTTTTGCAGGCGCAGTCCAGACATTTTCTTTTTCGTTCCATACCACTTTGCCTGTTACCGCATTTTGAATCAAAATTTGCTTGCGCTCTTTGAGCAGGGCAATGAACTTTTCTTTCTGGGCAATGGCTTTTTCTATTTTGGCGGTTTTGTTGTCGAGGAATGCGGCGATGGCGGTTTGTTCTTCAGTTGGAGGAATAGGTATTTTAATGTTTTTCATTTCATCATACCTTGTAGTCCATAAATCGGCAACAATACCATGCCCGTTTCTGTAGAATTCTTCTATAAAAGAATTTCCTTTTAGTAAATAGTTAGTATAACCACGTTTAAAGCTTTTTGGCTTCATTACAATATTTATTAATGAAACCGAACCGTTTTTGTTAGCAATACCACTTGAACCTTTTCTGTCTGACCGACTATTTATAACAAAATCACCTTCTTTAACTAATTTTCTATTATCGCCATCATTGCTTTTTGCTGCATTATCAAGTTGAGGTAAAATGCCTTGTTTTGTGACTGATAAAGGTGGATAATTTTTATCAGAGACTTTATTTTTGCGTTCAATAAATTGTGTTCCAAGTCTTTTTGATTCCCAATGTTTTGGCACTAATCCCAACCACTCCACGCCGGAATCTTTATAAGCAGGGTATCTCTTGTATTTTAATTCTACTGTTTCCATTAGTCCATTAGTTTTTTAAGGGTTTCGGCATCGGGTAGTTGGTCCTTTAATTGGGGAGGCAGTGTTTCGCTGGT
>PUNP01000862.1 GCA_003551785.1 Candidatus Brocadiaceae bacterium
CCCGAGAGGCCGGGATCGCGATCGCCCACAGCGCCGTCGTATCGGGTAATAACATTCACTGTCACATAATTGCGCTGCTTGTCCTCGGCAGGCAGGATCGACGGCGAGGGCTCACGCGGGGAGGCCAGCGCCAGCTCAGGCAGCTCGCGTCCTGCAAGCTGGGCGGTGAGCAGGAAGAAAATGATCAGCAGAAAAGTGCAGTCGATCAGGGGCGTCAGCGGCAGGTGAAGGCCGGTGTCAGCTATTCGCTTGCTCATATCATTCACTCTCCCCGGCAGACGATTGACCTGTGCGGCGCGCTGCCCTGTGACTCTCGGCGATCAGTTCGTCCACAGTCAGAACCGCGTCGTTGGTTATATCCTCGATCCGGCTGCGCATGATCGCATACACGCACAGGCTGGGGATGGCCACCACCAGGCCGAGCATCGTGGTAACCAGTGCCACTCCTATATCGCCTGCCAGCAGGCGCGGGTCGGGCGAGCCGGCGGCAACGATCTGGAAAAACGCCCCGATCATGCCCCACACTGTCCCAAGAAGACCGAGCATCGGCGCCACGTTCCCGATGACATTGAGCCACTCGATGGAACGCAGCAGTTCCGAGACCCGGTGCTCGGCACTGTCGCGAAGTTTCCTTTCCATATCCCCGCGTCCGCTCCCGGCACGGCTGAAGGCGTTGCGAAGAATCGTGCTGAAAAAATCTTCCCCGGCGGCAACGCTTCTGAGCGCCTGAGAATATTTTCTGTCTGCAAAAAGAGATGTTACATTCTCGTGCACGTCGCCGGGAAAAAGCTGCTCTCGCCGTATTCTCAGGAACGAGCGAACGATCAGCGCCATGGAAACAACGCTCAGCATCCAGATCACAGCGCCTATAGCACCGCCCCTTACAAACAGAAGCTCAAGATAATACATGGGGACCTCTTAATTTGGAATTAGCAATGTGGAATTAGGAATCAAAAATCCCGGCCTTTCATTGTTTTACATATCGAACCGATAAGCTTTAACAACTCTTCACAATCACAGAGAATCGATTCAAAAGCCGCTTCAGTGATAAACTCGCTGTCATGCATAAGTCGCAGCCAATAGTGGGTCTCCCTTGCTTCCTTATAGGCGATCCCCATTTTCGCGGAAAAATCCTTGCCGGACATTCCGCCTATTGCCTCCTCGACATTGGCTCCTATCGATGTCCCCGAACGAAGCAGCTGTTTGGACAGCACAAACTCTCTTTTTTCTTCGCACAACCATTTATACATTTTCACGATACGCAATGCGAAAGCATAACTTCTCTCCTGCACGACATTGCCTTCATCATTATTCATAACCCTGATTCCTTTGCCCTCAGTGCCTGATCCGATTAATCCGTAATCCGTTAATCCGTATGCCGTTAATTCCTCATTTCTAATTCCTAATTCTAACATACACTCCTCCGCTGTCCTCGGCGATTTGGCGAAGCGTCGAGGCTGCAGGCTCGTCATCGCCGTATTGATACGTATTGATGCGCACCCCGGAGCCGGCGCCGAGCGAATCGATCGCCTGCATAACCCGCGCAGGGTCTGGAAACTCCCCATCAGTCAGCAGGTAGATAAGCCCGGATTCGCTTCTTCCTGCGCGCAGCACGGCGTAGGCGCGCGAGAGCGCCTCGATCGGCTGGGTCCTGCCGAAGGGCCTGACCGAGGCGAGAAACCGCGCTGCCGCACCCTTGTTGGCATGCGTGGCCGGCACCAGCCGCCTCGGCTGCGCTTCCAGCGGAGGGCCTTCGCTGAACAGGATGATATGGAACCTCTGCTCAGCGCCGAGACGGCCGATGGAGCGAAGCATCTCGCGCCTGACCGCCTCGAACGAGCCTTCCATCGATACCGAGAAGTCGATCAGGTACACAACATCCTGCGCCAGGGACGAGGCGCCGAAAAAACTTGTAAATCCCTCGCTTTCGGCAAGATCGTCCAGCCGGAATTCTGCGCCCGACGCAGCACTGCGTTCCAGCTCGCTCCACAGTGTTTCCTCCTCGCCCGAGGCAGGATCCGAATCCCCAATCCCCGGCCTGTCAGGCCAGAGCGGCTCGATCCTCATATCATCCGCTGCTGTCCCCTTGCCCTCGTCGAGCTTTTCCGGGGCCATGATCGTACGCATCGGCCGGGGAGTCACCTGGTGAGGATGGGAGTCAGGGGCGTATGCAACCAGCCGGCCGGCAGGCGGACCTGCGGGTTCGGGCAGGAAGACCAGAAACGCCAGCGCCAGCGCCACACCGCCGTGAAACAGTGCGCTCAGCCCCCACGGCATCATCCACCTGCGCCAGAACCCCGACCTGCCGTTGTGTTGTCCTGCCTTTTCTACCAAGGTATCTTTGTTCCCCCGCCTTCTCGAATTCCCAGGTCCCAGATAATCCGTTAATCTGTATTCCTTTTTCCTGAGTTCCTGAGTTCCAGATAATCTTTTTTCCGTTAATCCCTTTATACGTATGCCGTTAATTCCAAATTCCTAATTTCTAATTCCAGATTAATCGTGCCTTATCCGGCACTCCGGCAGCTGTCTCTTCAGCCATTCGATATCAGCCGCCGCCACATTCCGGCAGCCCCTCAGGTCAGCATGGCTGAGACTTCCGATTCTCGACAGAGGGTATATATCGCTGATGCCGGTGCAGTCGCGCAGGTCGATCCTCTCCAGCGTATCCGACAGTTCCTCGAGCGGCGTCAGGTCGCGAATTTTTTCATTCTCCGACAGCGTCAGCCGCGTAAGATTCTCCAGTCCTTCGAGCGGTCTCAGATCGGAAATTTCCGGGCAGCCGGAGAGGGTTAATCTCTGCAGCCCAATCAGCCGGCCTATCGGGCCGAGGTCGGAGAGGTTCTCCGCATAGCTCAGATTCAGGGCTGTCAGTCCCGACAGTTCCGCAATCGGCGAAAAATCGTCGAGTTTCAGCCCCCGGAGGGTCAAAGACCTCAGGTTCGGCAGGGCGCTCAGAGGGCTCAGGTCAGGGATTCTTTCGGCACGGCGCAGTTCCACGTGCGTCAGCCCGGTAAGATGCGTGAGCGGACGAAGGCTGCTGATAAGCCCGATGCCGCCTATCCGGACGTGCTCCAGTCGGGTCATATCCGGGTGCCGGGCAACCATCTCCGCCAGTCTCAGGTCGGTGACTTTTTCGCCGAGCCGCAGTTCTGCAACATCCCGTTCGGGCCGTCCGGTCTCGTCCGGCGTCGGCACGTTCCCGCCGATCTTATGTACGCCCATCGCCGCCCGCATTGCCAAGGCATCGCTTCGGTCAGGATGCAGGCTGTAAAAACGGCTGTAGTATTCCATTGCCCGAGCGATCATCAGTTCCCGGCCGCCGCGGCCCGCTTCATCGGCCAGCTTCACGTACCATTCGGCCAGCCGCAGGGCGGCATCCCGGGAGAGGCTTTCGGCCGGCTGCACCGCAACGGGAACGTTTGTCTTGAGCTCTTCCTCGTCGGCGGGTCTGATAAGTTGCTCGGCCCCGGCCGGGTCGTCGAGCTCGACCAGATATGTCTTCAGCAGTTCCCTGCGCACCTCGTTATTTTCCGGGTCGTTTTCCAGCCGGGCGGCAAGCTCTCTGGCCCGGCGCACGGACTTCACGCGCGCTTTGAAGGCGGGGAGGCGTTGGTCGATCTCCTCCTGACGGGCATATCCGATCTCCGCGCCCGCCTCTTGCGCTTGGCTCCAGAGATCGGCGGCCGCCTCGTGACGGCTAGACGCCGTAGCGGTCTCCGCCGCGTGGAGGAGGGCATCGACGAGGTTCCGTCCCTCCGTGCTGCACCTGTCGGTGTTATAGGCGCGCTCGAAAAGCGCCACGCGTTTCCTGGCGCTTTCGTACTCTTTTCCGGGCACTTTCTCCCTGAGCGCATGCAACGCCTTAAACGCTATCGTCTCGCCGCCGTCTGCATCGAAACCCAACTTGTATGCGGCCTCGCACATGGCAATGATCAGTTCGTGATCCAAGTCCATCGTCGCTACCGTATGGAGCATCCTTTCGGCCAGCTCGATATTGTCTTCCGAGCCCGGCGTGCTCCTTACCCGTTCGATCTCCGCCCCGTAGAGACGCAGAAAACCGGTCACGGCGCCGGTGGGCTCTTCGCGCAGGGCGGGCAGCAGCGAGTGCCGGCGGAGGATGGGGTTGGCCCGGTCCGAGAGCAGGAACCGCACCAGCTCTTTTGCCTCCGGCTGCGCATCCGGCGGGACATACAGCACCAGCCTTCTGACCGGCGGGTATGTGCCGTCCTTAACCGTCTGCGCGTTGGGGAGGACGCCGTCCACGGCCAGTTTTTTCACCGAATCGCCCATCGGCACCTCCGCCGCCGCATCGATGATACCGATCCCGCCCGGATCGGTCGCCACCGCATCCAGCACCTGGCGCGAGTCTCTTTTCTGAACAATGAATCGCCCCCGCATACCCTCCCATTTGTCATGCAGAAGGTGAACTACCTCGTTATTGCGCGGCAGGCTGTAGCATCGGATCGAAGCCTCGTCTCCACCGATCGCACGCCAGGCGGACACGTCTCCGGAAAAGACGGATTCGAGCTGCGAGGTGGTGAGCGAATCGATCGGGTTACGGGCATGGACCACGAAGGCCGGGGTTATCGCGCCGATAACGTGTTCTTCGGGTGAGAGTTCTTCCCACTGGTTCTTGTAGCGGCCGCTGATACTGCTTCCATCAACCCTGCCCCACCACAGCATCAGCGTTCCGTCTCTTACCAGCGTGGTGGCGGCCCAGTCCACCGTAACGCCTCTGATATAATCCAGCGAGAACTCGTCTGCATCGAGGCCTTGTTCTTCGGTGTATCCTTCGACGAGGCTTACGGCGATTTCTTCCACGGGACGCGGCCCGACGATCCGCACCTCGCTTCCCCGGGCGCGGGTGGGAAGGTGGAATAAGGCCGCGAGCAGCAGGGCCGCAGGGAGACAATGTTTCCAGAAAGATAACATAATTAATCCGTCCCGTGTCGTATTAAGCGATACTTACATCTCCGCTGCCACGTCATAATCAAATGCCGTTCATCTGGTAATCCGTTAATCCCAATCCTTTGTCGTTCTATTAATTCTTTTTCAATTAAAGTTTTTTGTCTTACTTTTTCCCCAAGCGATGTAATCTTTTTAGTTGGAGGTGTTACGATAGCAACCAGCCGTCGTGGATTGCACGATAGCATTTTCTTGCTCATGTTAAAGTTTTTTATCTTACTTTTTTCCAAAAAAAGTAAGGCTTGTTAGTCTTTTTCCGTTTTTTCGTTACCCGTTTTCCTGATTTCCTGAGTTCCAGATAATCCGTAATCCGTTAATCCGTATGCCGTTAATTCCTAATTCCTAATTCCTAATTCCACATTATCTCCCCTTCCTGAGTACTTGATAAAATTCGTTTACCCCAACCCTTTTGCCGTTCTCTGCGTTCTCTGCGGTTAATCCTTTATCCGTAATCTGTTAATTCTTTTGCCTTTAATTCCTAATTCCTAATTCCTAATTGTTAATTCTCTACTCCCATCACTCCGTGATTTTTATACACCTCCCTCACCGCGCCAACTGTATCCGCATACGGTGTCTGCTCTGACTTACCGCACGTGGCTGCAAAGCGTGCAAAATCCCTGGCTGCCTCGCCTGCCTGGGGATGAACGTAGAGGTAAAGCCGCTCAGAGAACGGGTACATGCCGGTTCGGATGTTCTCAGGAGTAGGGCGCACAGCATGCGCATCAGCTCCTGCGCCGAGACGTATGGGAAGCACCTTCACTGTCTGCCCGGCCTCTGGTATCTGAACAAGGTCAACAAACGCTATGGCGCCAGGCGTCATGTTCACAGCTGCCACAGCCTGGGCAGTATCGCGCGCAAGTCGGACATCTCGCAGTTCCCTTCGCGAGACTCCGTGTCTGTAGAACACATCAGCTGCACTTCCTTCAGACAGGCCTGCGGCTCTTACGGGAATGGCGCCGTCACTGCCAGCAGGAAGGCCGGTTCCCCCGATTATAGCCCAGTCGCGAACCTCGCTGCTGAATATTGCGCGCACCTGACCCAGAGTCAGCGACTCAAGGCGGTTGGCTGGATTGACAATAATCCCGACCGCGCGTCCGCCGATGACATGCTCTGCCGGCATCAGCTCGTTCCACTTCTCGCCCAGGGCCTCCATTGTCTCGGCGCCGGGCCGGCCTTCGAGCAGAAGCAGGTCGCGCGCGTCGTCGTATTCTCCGCGATCGATAAACGAGCGCCCGAGGAACTGCTGAATGGCCAGAGTCTCGCGCCCCGGCCCGGAACATGAAAAACGCACAGCTGCTTTGGCGAGCACGTACTGACGCGCAAGGTCACGAAGCAGCGCAGGCCCGTCGCCCATTGCCACGGCGGTTATCTCCTCGCCGCGCCCGCTCCGCGCTTCGCGTATCCGCAGCTCTGATTCATGCATGTACTGCTCATAGGGGGTGATGAGCCCTTCAGCAGCAGCTATTTCTGAGCCTTTCTCGCCTGCAGCAAAGAGTGCAAACTCACGCGCAAGCTGCGGCGCACCCGGACGCAGGTACAGCACAAGATATTCACTGAGCAGATAGTCTTCCTGGATAAGGGGCTCTGCGGAAGGAGCCACGAACGGCCCGTCTTCACTCGCTCCAATGGCGACAGCCCTGACGCCGCGCATCTCACGGCCGGGCCAGAGCAGCGTGCCGATAGCGTCTCTTTCTGCAGCGACCTTCTCTGCGACTGCCTGCGGGCTGTGCAGGGCTTCCATATCGCGCCGAAAGGAATAAAACCGTCCGGAGTACTCCTTGCCGATCAGCATGCAGGCTCGCCGCACAACATGGCTGCTGATCGATTGCCACTGTGGCTCGCCATAGTAAGTTCCTCTGGCTGCGCCTGCCACGCGTTCAGCCAGTGTGGGCGAGCGCAGCATATCCCGCACTTCCTCCAGGCTCATCTGCGTGACGGGGCTGCGAGAGTTGACTATAAGCGCGGCCCTGGCCTGTCCGATGATGTATTTCTCGAATGGCTCGGCCTCTTCGCCTTCTTCTTCTGTCTCCGGCTGGATATCGACCGGCGCATAGTGGATCAGGACATCAGCCTCTCCGCCGGCAAACCGTGTGGCAGAGTCACGGTCGGCCCACCTCTCGACGGCAAAGCTTTCCTCCGGCACGCCGCGCTCTTCGCAGAATGCGCGCAGCATCCTTGCCGTGACCTGAAAGCCCCACGCGTGCCCGCCGGCGATATGCACAGGCCTGCGAAAGGAGTGTTCGTCTGCCACAGATACTGCGGCAGTAAAAAGAAGAAACAAAAAGACCGCTAAATTGAAGGCAGCGGTCTTGTGGCATTTTGGATGTTTTTCATGACAGCGGTCCATGGCTTCTTCTCCTCCCGCTAAAGCACCGCTCAAAGCCGCATGCAGAGCCTTTTTCCCGTCGCATCGGCTGCAAACCACACTCTCAACTTCCGGCCCTGCCCTGATTGGTCCCCAAACCTTGCCGACCTTCATTACTTAATTTTAGCCGCATACGGATTCAAAAACAAGTGCAATTTGTTTCTTCCTGATGCCTTGCTGTTTTTTGCCTTTCACCCCTTCCCAAGTCCCATATTCGGCAATCCGTTACCTGTAATCTTTTCGTGACTTATCAAGTTCCAAATAATGCGTAAATCCGTTTAATGTCAATCCCAATCCTTTGTCGTTCTCTGCGCTCTCAGCGCCTCTGCGGTTAATCCGTCTTTGCCGTTGCCGTTTTTCCTGAGTTCTTGATAATCCGTTATCTGTTAATCCGTTTATCCGTATGCCGTTGATTCCAAATTCCTCATTTTTAATTCCACATTATTTTCCCAATTCCACATTATCTTTATTCACTGCTTCATTTCGCAGCAAATGCCAGGTCGGTTATCCGCTCCTGTCCCATCACAGGGATAATAAAAAGCAATGCTGCAAGCAGCAGAAACACAACGCCGAGCGCCAGCTTCGATGCGAACAGGTGGCGGCGAAACCACGAGGTGAGCTGCTCGCTCGTCACCCCGAAGTAAACTGCACCAAACACCAGCATAAGCGGCAGTATGAACGCCAGGTTGTAAAGCAGAAGCCAGCCATACGGCGCAAGACCGAACCCTCCCGCCCGGGCCGCCCAGGAGAGCAGCACAATGATCGGGATAAGCATCATGCCGGTGCAGGGAAGCTCCACCGCCGCCACCACAGCGCCGAGAGCGAGCATGCCGCCGAGGCTCAGACCCCGGCGCGCCCTGCGGCTGATATGCCTCTGCACGAAACTCCGAAGCCCGTCGGGGAGCCTGATCCAGAAACCCCTTCCGCTTCCACCGCGCCGAATCAAAATCGCGTCCCGAAAACTCGCTATCGAAACCATCAACACCAGCACCGCTGTCAGAAGCATCAGGCCGTAAGAGAGCCACATGCTCATCTGCCCCCCAGCCATAAGAACCCGAAGCAGCCCTGCGCTCAGAGCCATGTAAGTAAAAAACACCGCACAGAGGAAGGTCACCCCGGCTGTAAACACCTGGCCCCGCGTCTTGCCTATATGCGTAAGGTAAGCTATGAAGAATATCACCACTGTAAAAGCGCACGGGTTGAATATGCCGTCGGCCAATCCTCCGGCAGCAACAGCCCCGACCGTCAGTTCCCGAAACCGCATCTCCAGCGTCCTTTGCCCCGTCTCTAAACCGGCGGCGAAGACAGACTCCGGCGCGGGCTCGCCCGCAGCTTCCCGCGCAAGACGCTCCACAGCCTGCACAGTGATCCCGCTGACAAGAAGCGCTTCCCGCGAGGAGAACAGCGACGGAGCCACGATCCGCTTCCCGAGCTGCAGCTGCCCGAGGTAGGAAAGATTCGCTTCGGCGCCATCGGGATCGTCGATGTAAAGCGTTCGCACGTCGATTTCCAGTTCATCTCTCAGCCTCCCGGCGGCATCCCGGATCGCCTTCTCAGCCAGACGGCAGTCTGCGCAGTGATGTTTGGTGAAAAAAGTAAGCAGCGCCACTCCGCCGGCAGGGCGGCGCCGTCCGGGTTCGGCGGTCGGCGGTGGTATGCGCAGCCGCCCGAGGGGCGCGGCATCGGCAAAGTCGCGTCCGTAGAGCACGGCGGGCGAGTCGAGCCCCGCGGCATCGGCGATCAGAGCCGAAAGCGCCTCCACGGTTATATCCAGGTGGATGAGTGCGCCGCGGGCGGAAAAAACGGCGGGCGCTATGCGCCGCTTGCCGGCCGGCACGTCGAATGCGCGGCACAGCATCGCGTTGAGCCTCAGCCCGCGCGGATCGTCCAGG